>NZ_JBEXWB010000432.1:0-4579 GCF_040629645.1 Streptomyces sp. NPDC005899
GCTGAATGTGTTGTGCAAGTGCAACCTTGTGTCCAGGGGGCACACCTAATTGGTATGCGAGCGGGTGTCCGCGGCACGTGGGGCGGCGGGGAGGTCGGCCGGGGTGGCACGGGAGCGCGCTGCGCTTCGGTACTCATCCGGCCCCCTGGTTCGCGTCCCCGTACCGCCCGTGGATCACCGTCCGGACTGGTCCGCCGGTCATCCGCGTGACCGTCACTCTACGGGGTGGGGCCCGCGCAGCGGGAACGGGCCGACGGCCGCGGGGGATCTGCCCAGAACGTCCCCTACCCAGTGGTACGGCGGTCTGGCAAGCTGCGGCCATGACTGCCCGCGCCGCCGACCGGACCCGTTACGACCGGGCCACCGCCCACCTCGACGCCCCGCTGGCCGTCGTCGACCTGGAAGCCTTCGACGCCAACGCCGACGACCTCGTGCGCCGGGCCGGCGGGAAGCCGGTCCGGGTGGCGAGCAAGTCGGTGCGCTGCCGCGCCCTGCTGGAGCGGGTGCTGGCGCGGCCGGGATTCGCCGGGATCATGTCGTACACCCTGGCCGAGTCCCTGTGGCTCGCCCGGGCCGGTTTCGGCGACGTCCTGCTCGCCTACCCGTCCGCCGACCGGGCCGCGTACGCCGAACTGGCCGCCGATCCTAAGCTGGCGGCGGCCGTGACCGTGATGGTGGACGACCCCGCCCAGCTGGAGCTGATCGACGCCGCACGGGCCGGCGGGACCGAGGAGATCCGGGTCTGTCTCGAACTGGACACCTCCTTCCAGCTGCTGGGCGGCCGCGTCAGGGTCGGCGCCCTGCGCTCCCCTCTGCGCTCTCCCGCCGAACTGGCCGCTCTGGCGCGCTCGGTGGGCCGCAGGCCGGGCTTCCGGCTGGTGGGCCTGATGGCGTACGAGGGCCATGTGGCGGGTGTCGGTGACGCGGTGGCCGGCCGGCCGCTGCGCTCGCGGGCGGTCCGGCTGATGCAGGCGGCGGCCCGCAAGGAGCTGGCGGCCCGGCGGGCCGAGGTGGTGCGCGCGGTGCGGGCGGTGGCGCCGGACCTGGAGTTCGTGAACGGGGGCGGCACCGGCAGTGTCCAGCACACCGCCGCGGAGGACGCCGTGACGGAGGTAGCGGCGGGGTCGGGGCTGTACGTGCCGCGGCTGTTCGACAACTACACGTCGTTCACCGGCCGTCCGGCGGCGCTGTTCGCCCTGCCCGTGGTCCGCCGGCCCGGTGTGGGCGTCGTGACGGTGCTGGGCGGCGGCTACCCGGCGTCCGGGGCGGCGGGCGCGGACCGGCTCCCGGTCCCGTACCTGCCCCACGGACTGCGCTACGACGCGCAGGAGGGTCCGGGCGAGGTGCAGACGCCCCTGATCGGGGCCCCGGCGGACGATCTGCTCGTCGGGGACAAGGTGTGGTTCCGGCACGCGAAGGCCGGCGAGCTGTGCGAGCGCTTCGAGGAGCTGCGGCTGGTCGAGGGCGACCGCGTCACGGCCACCGTCCCGACGTACCGGGGCGAGGGCCGTACGTTCCTCTGAGGTCCGGGGGCGTGCGCGTCCCAGCGGCGCCCTCAGGGACCGACGGTGCTGCCGACGCCCCCGCCGGTGGCGCTGTCGCCGACCGGGCGGATGGCCCGGGTGATGGTGTCCATGAGGGAGAGCGGCAGCTCCTCCCGGCCTGCGTCGAAGGCGAAGCGCACGACGACCGGTGCCTCGCTGCCCACCGGGGAGGGGAAGACGAGCGACTCGACGTATCCGCCCGGGCCGCGGCCCGTGGTGACCTGCCACCGCACGAGGTGGCCGGTGCGTCCGGCCACGCTCACGGACGCGGACGCCAGTTGCCGGTGGGACCGGATGCCGCCGTGGGCGAGGTCGCCGACGGCGTTCTCGCCGTAGGCCCGGTCGGCCGCCGTGGCGATGTCCTCCTCGGCCAGCGCCCGCATGGATCCCGAGTCGGTGCCGGTCGCCGTGCGGACGGTGACCGTGCCGTGGTAGCAGAAGCTGCCGGAGTCGCCCGGGCAGGCGTACGACTCTGCCGTACGCATCGTCGAGGCGGTGTCGAGGGTGTGCTCCGGCTTCTCCCAGCCCGCGGGGACCCGCAGGGTGACGCCGTTCAGCTGGTCGGTCAGCACCTCGGGGTCGCCCGCCGGCCCGTCGGCGGGCGAGGGGGCGGCGCTCGGCAGCGTCGCGGTGGGCCGCGGGGCGGCGGTGGCGCGCGAGGAGTCCGGCCCGACCCCGCCGTCGTCGCCGCCCAGTACCGCGACCGCGGTGAGGGCGGCGGCGATCACCGCCACGGCGGCCACGGTGATCGCGGCCACCGTCGGGGCGCGGCCCCGGGACCTCTCGCCCGCCGCGGCCGCGGGAGCGGGCCGCGGCCCGGGCTGCGGGGCGGCGGACGGCCGGATGTGCGCGGTCCAGGCCGCCCCGTCCCACCAGCGCTCGGTGCCGGGCACGTGCACGTCCGGGTACCAGCCGGGCGGGGTCGCGTTGCTCATGGCCCCCACTCTAGGGAGGGCCTCCGGGGCCCGGGGACGAAGCCCTACAGCGGCGTCACGTACGCCCCGGAGATGCCCCCGTCGACGAGGAAGTCCGTGGCGTTGACGAACGAGGAGTCGTCGCTCGCCAGGAAGGCGACCGCCGCGGCGATCTCCGTCGCCTCGGCGAACCGGCCGAGCGGGATGTGGACCAGCCTGCGGGCGGCGCGCTCCGGGTCCGCGGCGAACAGCTCCCGGAGCAGCGGGGTGTCGACCGGCCCCGGGCACAGGGCGTTGACGCGTATCCCCTCCCGGGCGAACTGGACGCCGAGTTCCCGGGACATGGCGAGCACCCCTCCCTTGGAGGCGGTGTACGAGATCTGCGAGGTCGCCGCGCCCATCCGCGCCACGAACGACGCGGTGTTGATGATGGAGCCCCGGCGCTGCCGCCGCATGTACGGCAGGGCGGCCTTGCAGCAGAGGTAGACGGAGGTGAGGTTGACGTCCTGGACGCGCTTCCACGCCTCGAGCCCGGTGGTGAGGATGGAGTCGTCCTCGGGCGGGGAGATGCCGGCGTTGTTGAAGGCGATGTCGACGGAGCCGTACGTCTCCCACGCGGTGGCGAAGAGGGCCTCGACCTGGTCGGGATCGGTGACGTCGACGGGTACGTGGGTGCCGCCCACCTCCTGGGCGGCCGCGGCGCCCGCGCGGTCGTCGATGTCGCCGCAGACGACGTGGGCCCCCTCCGCCGCGAGTCTGCGGGCGGTGGCGAGGCCGATGCCGCTGCCCGCCCCCGTGACGACGGCGGTGCGGCCGGCCAGGCGGCGGCATATGTATCCGGTGTCGGTGGTCATGGTCGCTCAGGCCTCCGTGCCGATGAAGACGTTCTTGGTCTCGGTGAAGGCCGCGAGGGCGTCGGGCCCCAGTTCACGGCCGAGTCCGGACTGCTTGTAGCCGCCGAAGGGGGTCCAGTACCGCACGGCGGAATGGGAGTTGACCGACAGGTTCCCGGCGTGGACCGCCCGGGAGACCCGCAGGGCGCGGCCCAGGTCCCGGGTCCAGAGCGAGCCGGCCAGGCCGTACTCGGTGGCGTTCGCCAGCCGGACCGCGTCGGCCTCGTCCTCGAAGGGCAGCACGACGGCGACCGGGCCGAACACCTCCTCGGTCGCCACGGGCGCCGCCGGGTCCACGTCCGTGAGGACGGTCGGCGGGAACCAGAAGCCGGGCCCGTCGGGGGCCGTGCCCCGGATCGCGGCCGCGCCTTCGGGGACGAGGGCGCGCACCCGCTCCAGCTGGGTCCGGGAGATGAGCGGGCCCATCTGTGTCCTCTCCTCGCCGGGATCCCCGACGACGACCGAGGCGACGGCGGGGGCCAGCAGCTCCAGGAAGCGGTCGTACACCTGGCGCTGGACCAGGATGCGGGTCCGGGCGCAGCAGTCCTGGCCCGCGTTGTCCAGGAAGGACATGGGCGCGGCGGCCGCGGCGGCCTCGATGTCGGCGTCGGCGAAGACGATGTTGGGGCTCTTGCCGCCGAGTTCGAGGGTCAGCCGCTTCACCCGGCCGGCGCACCTGGCCATGATCCGCTTGCCGACGCGGGTGGACCCGGTGAAGACGATCTTGGCTACGCCGGGGTGTTCGACCAGGGCGCCGCCCGTGACGTCCCCGGCTCCGGGCAGCACCTGCAGGAGGTGCTCGGGCAGGCCGGCGTCGAGGGCGAGCCCGGCCAGGCGGAGGGCGGTGAGCGGGGTGGTCTCGGCGGGTTTGAGCAGGACGGCGTTGCCGGCGGCGAGGGCGGGGGCGAAGCCCCAGGCGGCGATCGGCATGGGGAAGTTCCACGGGGCGATGACCCCGACGACGCCGAGGGGTTCGAGGAAGGTGATGTCGATGCCGCCCGGCACGGGGATCTGACGTCCGGTCAGGCGCTCGGCGCCCCCTGCCGCGTAGTCCAGCAGGTCGCGGACGTTGCCCGCCTCCCAGCGGGCGTTGCCCAGGGTGTGGCCCGCCTCGGTGACCTCGAGCCGGGCCAGCGCCTCGGTGTGCTCGTCGACGAGGACGGCGAAGCGGCGGAGGAGCCTGGCGCGGTCGGCGGGGGCCAGGGCCGCCCAGGTGCGCTGGGCGGCC
>NZ_JBEXWB010000433.1:0-4533 GCF_040629645.1 Streptomyces sp. NPDC005899
GGGTGGAGCAGCTCGGTAGCTCGCTGGGCTCATAACCCAGAGGTCGCAGGTTCAAATCCTGTCCCCGCTACTGAACGACTGAGGCCCGGATCCTTTCGAGGATCCGGGCCTCAGTCGTGTCCGCGCGCAGTCCTGTCCACGTATGGGCGGTCGCGCGAGTCCGGGTACAGGCGGTCGCGAAGGGTGCTGCCTCGCGCGGTGGCGGGCAGCACCCGCCGCGCGAGCGTTCGCGAACCAGCTTCCGCGTGCCGAGGGCCCGCCCAGGCCCCTCGGACCGAAGGGGCCTGAAGGCCGGAGGGCGGAGCCGCGAGAGGGCAGCCCCGTCCGGCGGCCGGTCGCGCGCCCCGCGGGGCGTCAGGCCGTGGCCGCGCAGTTCGGGCAGATGCCGCGGTAGGTCACCTCGACGTCGGAGACGGTGAAGCCGAACCGCTCGTCGGCCGGCAGGTCGGCCAGCGGGTTGCCGGCGGGGTGCACGTCCCGGATCGCGCCGCAGCGCGCGCACACCAGGTGGTGGTGGGGGCGGTGGGCGTTCGGGTCGTACCGCTTGGCACGCCGGTCGGTGGACACCTCCATGACCTCGCCCAGGGAGACCATCTCGCCCAACGTGTTGTAGACGGTGGCGCGGGAGATCTCGGGCAGGCGGCCGACCGCCCTGGCGTGGACCTCGTCCGCGGTCAGGTGCACATGCTCGCCGTCAAGAACCTCGGCCACGACGCGTCGCTGAGCCGTCATGCGCCAGCCGCGTCCGCGAAGTCGTTCCAGGAGGTCACTCATGAGATCCAGCCTAACAGTGGCGGGACCGAGTCCCGAATAGGTGTGACTTTGGATGTTCACTTGACTTAGACAAAGTCCATCGTAGGATCGAGACCGGCATAGGCCACGGGACAGGCTGTGCAGGAAACGACAACTGTGCAGGACATGACGCAGGAGGCGCACGTGACGCAGGGACCGCTCACCACGGAGGCCGGCGCGCCGGTAGCCGACAACCAGAACAGCGAGACCGCTGGCCCGGGTGGACCGGTTCTCGTCCAGGACCAGGCGCTTCTGGAGAAGCTCGCCCACTTCAACCGGGAGCGCATCCCGGAGCGCGTCGTCCACGCGCGGGGCGCCGGCGCGTACGGCACGTTCACGCTGACCCGGGACGTCTCGCAGTGGACGCGGGCCAAGTTCCTCTCCGAGGTCGGCAAGCAGACGGAAACGTTCCTGCGCTTCTCCACCGTGGCGGGCAACCTCGGTGCGGCCGACGCGGTGCGCGACCCCCGCGGCTGGGCGCTGAAGTTCTACACCGAAGAGGGGAACTACGACCTCGTCGGCAACAACACCCCGGTGTTCTTCATCAAGGACGCCATCAAGTTCCCGGACTTCATCCACACCCAGAAGCGCGACCCGTACACCGGCTCGCAGGAGGCGGACAACGTCTGGGACTTCTGGGGCCTGTCCCCGGAGTCCACGCACCAGGTGACGTGGCTCTTCGGTGACCGAGGCATCCCCGCGTCCTACCGGCACATGGACGGCTTCGGCTCGCACACCTTCCAGTGGAACAACGAGGCCGGCGAGGTCTTCTGGGTCAAGTACCACTTCAAGACCGACCAGGGCATCAAGAACCTCACCACGGAGGAGGCCGTCCGCCTCTCCGGCGTCGACCCGGACAGCCACCAGCGCGACCTGCGCGAGTCCATCGAGCGCGGTGACTTCCCGAGCTGGAGCGTGCAGGTCCAGATCATGCCGGCGGCCGAGGCGGCCACGTACCGCTTCAACCCGTTCGACCTCACCAAGGTGTGGCCGCACGCGGACTACCCGCCGATCGAGATCGGAAAGCTCGAGCTCAACCGCAACCCGGAGAACATCTTCGCCGAAGTCGAGCAGTCGATCTTCAGCCCGGCGCACTTCGTGCCCGGCATCGGCCCGTCCCCGGACAAGATGCTCCAGGGCCGCCTCTTCGCGTACGGCGACGCCCACCGCTACCGCGTCGGCATCAACGCCGACCACCTGCCGGTGAACCGCCCGCACGCCACCGAGGCGCGCACCAACAGCCGTGACGGCTACCTGTACGACGGCCGCCACAAGGGTGCGAAGAACTACGAGCCGAACAGCTTCGGCGGACCGTTCCAGACGGACCGGCCGCTGTGGCAGTCGGTCCCGCTCACCGGGACCACCGGCAACCACGAGGCCCTGGTGCACGCCGAGGACAACGACTTCGTCCAGGCGGGCAACCTCTACCGGCTGATGACGGAGGACGAGAAGAGCCGGCTGATCGACAACCTCTCCGGGTTCATCGCGAAGGTCTCGCGCGACGACATCGCCGAGCGCGCGATCAACAACTTCCGTCAGGCGGACGGTGACTTCGGCAAGCGGCTGGAAGCCGCGGTCCAGGCCCTGCGCGGCTGACGCGGACGCTTGCCGTAGCTGGCGGGCCGGTTCCCGGGAGTTCCTCCCGGGCACCGGCCCGCTGTCGTGTGCGGGCAAGGTGTCCGAGGGTGCGCGCCGGTCAGAGGTTCGCGGACGCGTGGACGCGGGGGCCGACCGTGCCGGGCGGCCGGATCAGAGGGTCGTGTCGGCGCGCGGCCGCCGGGCGGGCGACCAGCACCGGATGATGTCGCGGACGGAGACGATGCCCACGGGGCCGCCGCCGTCCAGCACGATCAGGTGCCGGAAGCCCCCGTACGTCATGGCCTCGGCGGCCTCCTCCAGCGTCCATGTGGGGGAGGCGAAGACCACGTCCGTGGTGGTGTGCGTGGCGGCGGTCTCCACGTCCGGGTCCTGCCCCGAGCCGACCGCGTCGAGGATGTCGCGCTCGGTGAGGATCCCGACGCCGCAGGTGTCCGGATCATGGACGACGGCCGCTCCGATGCGGCGGACCGACATCAACTGGGCCGCCTGGCGAAGCGTGTGGGCCGGGCCGATGGTGAGGACCACGGTGCTCATGGCGTCACGTACGAGCATGAAGGGAGCCACCTCCTTGGAGGAGTGACGTGTGAACGGCTTTCGTGAGCCGGTTCACAAGTTCACAAGTGGGGGAGGTCTCAGAGTGGCAGCCCTCGGATGACTCGACAAGAGGGCGCGCCGACCGCTCGTGGACAGCGTCTTCACGCCCCCTCCGCCCGCACCCCGGGACGGCCGAACGGTATCCGACCGGCGTTCCCGTGCCCGGGTTTCGGCCTGCGGACGTACGCGCACCCGACGCCGGACGGCGGGAGACGCACCCCCGTGGCGGCGAACCGGGCCGCGAGCGCGGCCCGTTCGAGGACGACGGCCCCGACGGGGCCCGGACACCGGTACTTCACCCCGGCGCGGATCAGAGGCGGCGCTTCGTCAGTACCGCTGGTTGAGGTAGCCGAGCAACTCCTCGTGCAGCAGCCCGTTGGAGGCCGCCGCGTTGCCTCCACCCGGGCCGGGAACGCCGTCCAGACCGGTGAAACGCCCACCCGCCTCCTGGACGATGATCGCGTTCGCCGCCATGTCCCACAGGGAGAGCTCGGGTTCCGCGCAGATGTCGACCGAGCCCTCGGCGACCATCATGTACGGCCAGAAGTCCCCGTAGCCGCGCGTCCTCCAGCAGGCCCGGGACAGGTCCATGAACCCGTCGAGCCGCCCCTGCTCCTCCCAGCCGGTGAGCGAGGAGTACGCGAAGGAGGAGTCCGCGATCCGCCCGACCTCCGAGACCCGCAGCCGCGTCGCGGACGTGAGGCTGCGGCCGGAGTACGCGCCCGCGCCCTTCGCGGCCCACCAGCGGCGGTTCAGCGCGGGTGCCGAGACGACGCCGACCACCGGCTGGAAGCCGTCCTCGCCCGCCTCCATCAGCGAGATCAGCGTCGCCCAGACGGGTACGCCCCGCACGTAGTTCTTCGTGCCGTCGATCGGGTCGACGACCCAGCGCCGCGGACCCGTGCCCTCGACCCCGAACTCCTCGCCCAGGATGGCGTCACGCGGGCGCGCCCGGTGCAGATGCCCGCGGATCAGTTCCTCGGCGTGCTTGTCGGCCTCGCTCACCGGGGTCATGTCCGGCTTCGTCTCGACCTTGAGGTCCAGAGCCTTGAACCGGTCCATCGTCGCCGCGTCGGCGGCGTCCGCCAGTACGTGGGCCAGACGCAGATCATCGTGGTAATCGGGCATGCCGTCACAGTATCCACCGTCAAACGCCCGGGCTACACGGGCCCGCGCCGGGGCGCCACGACGGGGCTTCGGGCGACCGGTACGCGGACCCCTGACAGCGCCCGGGGGCGCGTCAACTCCGAAGCGCAGGAGCCCCGGTGCGGGAGGTGGCGATGCCCTCGGCGCGTGAAGCCCTGCTGGAATCCGCACACCTCGCGCTGTCCACGCGTCCGTGGGCGGCCGTGCGCATGGTTGACGTCGCGGCCTCGGCCGGTGTCTCCCGGCAGAATCTCCACAACGAGTTCGGCGGCAAGCACGGCCTCGCCGGGCGCTGGTCCGCCGCGCGGGCACCGGTCAGGAAGCCGCGCCCGAGCGGGGAGTACGGCACGAGGGTCACCCCGAGCTCGACGGCCGCCGGCACGGCGCTGCGCTCCACGTCAC
>NZ_JBEXWB010000434.1:0-4533 GCF_040629645.1 Streptomyces sp. NPDC005899
GACGGGCGTCAGGCCTTGCGCGCCCGGGTGGCCTTCTTGGCGGCGGGCCGCTCCGGCGCCGTCCTGGCGGCCTTCGCGGTGGCCGCCCTGCGGGCCGGAGTCTCCTTGGCGGCGACCGCCTTCTTCGCGGTCGCCCTGCGGGCCGGCTTACGGGCCGCGGGCACCGCGGCCTCGTTGATCCGGTCCGCGCCCAGAACGTCCTGGAGGAACTTCCCGGTGTGGCTCGCGGGCACGGAGGCGACGTACTCCGGGGAGCCCTCGGCGATGACCAGGCCGCCGCCGCTGCCTCCCTCGGGGCCCATGTCGATGACCCAGTCGGCCGTCTTGATCACGTCGAGGTTGTGCTCGATGACGATGACCGTGTTGCCCTTGTCGACAAGGCCCGACAGCACCGTGATGAGCTTGCTGATGTCCTCGAAGTGCAGACCGGTCGTCGGCTCGTCCAGGACGTAGACCGTGCGGCCCGTGGAGCGCTTCTGCAGTTCGCTGGCCAGCTTCACCCGCTGTGCCTCGCCGCCGGACAGCGTCGGCGCGGACTGGCCGAGCCTGACGTAGCCGAGGCCCACCTCGTTGAGCGTGCGCAGGTGCCTGGCGATCGTGGGGACGGCCTCGAAGAACTCGAGCCCCTCCTCGATCGGCATGTCCAGCACCTCGGCGATGGACTTGCCCTTGTAGTGGACCTCCAGCGTCTCCCGGTTGTACCGCGCGCCGTGACAGACCTCGCACGGGACGTACACGTCGGGCAGGAAGTTCATCTCGATCTTGATCGTGCCGTCACCGGAGCAGTTCTCGCAGCGGCCGCCCTTGACGTTGAAGGAGAAGCGGCCCGGCAGGTAGCCGCGCACCTTCGCCTCCATCGTCTCGGCGAACAGCCGGCGCACGTGGTCGAAGACCCCGGTGTACGTGGCCGGGTTCGAGCGGGGCGTCCGGCCGATCGGGGACTGGTCGACGTGCACCACCTTGTCGACGAGGTCGTCCCCGTCGACCCGGGTGTGCCGCCCGGGCACCGACTTCGCGCCGTTCAGTTCGCGGGCGAGGTGGGTGTAGAGGATGTCGTTGACCAGGGTCGACTTACCCGAGCCGGAGACGCCGGTGACCGCCGTGAGCACACCGAGGGGGAAGGCGACGTCGATGTCCTGGAGGTTGTTCTCCCGGGCGCCGTGGACCGTCAGCAGCCGCTTCGGGTCGACGGGCCGCCGGACGTCGGGCACGGCGATGGCCTTCTTCCCGGCCAGGTACTGCCCGGTGATGGACTCCTTGTTGGTCAGCAGTTCCTCGAGCGATCCCGAGTGGACGACCTTGCCGCCGTGCTCACCGGCGCCGGGGCCGATGTCGACGACCCAGTCGGCGACCTTGATCGTGTCCTCGTCGTGTTCGACGACGATGAGCGTGTTGCCCATGTCGCGGAGCCTGACGAGTGTCTCGATCAGACGGTGGTTGTCCCGCTGGTGCAGCCCGATGGAGGGCTCGTCCAGCACGTACAGCACGCCGACCAGCCCGGAGCCGATCTGTGTGGCGAGCCGGATGCGCTGGGCCTCGCCGCCGGAGAGGGTGCCGGCGGCGCGGTTGAGCGAGAGGTAGTCGAGGCCGACGTCGACGAGGAACCTGAGCCGTTCGTTGACCTCCTTGAGCACCCGCTCGGCGATCTTCTTGTCGCGGGCGTTCAGCCTGAGCCGGCCGAGGAACTCGGCGCAGTCGCTGATCGACATCGCGGCGACCTCGGCGATGGACTTCTCCATCACCGTGACCGCGAGCACGATCGGCTTGAGGCGGGTGCCCTCACAGGTGGGGCAGGGCACCTCGCGCATGTAGCCCTCGAAGCGCTCCCGGCTGGAGTCGCTCTCCGCCTCGGAGTGGCGCCGCTTGACGAACTGGACGGCGCCCTCGAAGGACGGGGTGGTGTAAGCGCGCTCGCGGCCGTACCTGTTGCGGTAGCGCACCTCGGTCTGGATCTTGTGGCCGTGGAGCAGGGCCTTCTTCGCGCGCTGCGGCAGCCCGGCCCAGGGGATGTCCGTGCGGAAACCGAGGGCGTCGGCGAGCGCGCCGATCTGGCGCCCGAAGTACTCCTTGGTGTGGCCGTGCGACCAGGGGTGGATCGCGCCCTCGTCGAGGGACTTCTCCTCGTCCGGGACGATCAGGTCCGGGTCGACCTCCATCCGCGTGCCGATGCCCGTGCAGTCGGGGCAGGCGCCGAAGGGGGAGTTGAAGGAGAAGGAGCGGGGCTCCAGCTCCTCGAAGGAGAGGTCGTCGTACGGGCAGTACAGGTGCTCGGAGAACATGCGCTCGCGCTCGGGGTCGTCCTCGGCGAGGTCGACGAAGTCGAGCACGACCATCCCGCCGGAGAGGCCGAGCGCGGTCTCGACCGAGTCGGTCAGCCGGCGCTTGGCGCTGTCCTTCACGGTGAGGCGGTCGATGACCACCTCGATGGTGTGCTTCTCCTGCTTCTTCAGCTTGGGCGGCTCCGACAGCTGGATCGTCGCACCGTCGACCCGCGCCCTGCTGTAACCCTTGGTCTGAAGATCGGCGAAGAGGTCGACGAACTCGCCCTTGCGCTCACGCACCAGCGGCGAGAGCACCTGGAAGCGGCTGCCTTCGGGCAGGCCGAGCACCCTGTCGACGATGGCCTGCGGCGACTGGCGGGAGATGGGCCGGCCGCACTCGGGACAGTGCGGCTTGCCGATCCTGGCGAACAGCAGCCGGAGGTAGTCGTAGACCTCGGTGATGGTGCCGACCGTCGAGCGCGGGTTGCGCGAGGTCGACTTCTGGTCGATGGAGACGGCGGGCGAGAGGCCTTCGATGAAGTCCACGTCCGGCTTGTCCATCTGGCCGAGGAACTGGCGGGCGTACGAGGAGAGCGACTCCACGTAACGCCGCTGGCCCTCGGCGAAGATCGTGTCGAACGCGAGAGAGGACTTGCCCGACCCGGACAGCCCGGTGAAGACGATGAGGGAGTCGCGGGGAAGGTCGAGCGAGACGTTCTTCAGGTTGTGCTCGCGCGCGCCACGGACGATGAGACGGTCGGCCACGCCGGTCCGCACCTTTCTGGAGAGGACGGGGGAACTGAGCCCCCGTACCAGGATATGGGGGGTGCCACAGCGATGTACGAAGCTTTCGACTCCGAGCGTATAGCACGCGCATTCGATTTACGGTCGGCTGCCGCCTCCTTCACCCGAACGGGTGTCGGCGGCTACGCTCCCGCCATGATCGATCACACGCGTGACCTGGAAGCCCTACGGGAAGCCACCGGTCGGCTGCTCGCTGCCACGGGCGGACTGAGCGACAGCTCACTGGCCGAGCCGTCGCGCCTGCCGGGCTGGAGCCGCGGCCATGTTCTCGCCCACCTGTCACGTAACGCCGACGCGCTCACAAATGTTCTCCGCGGACGCCCGATGTACGCGAGCAGCGAAACCCGGGACGCCGACATCGAGCGTGACGCACCGCGGCCCCTCGCCACACACCTCGCCGACCTGCGGGAAAGCGGCGAGCGCTTCCTCGCCCAGGCGTCGGTGTCCGCCGACCCGTCCCGGACCGTCACCCTGCGCAACGGGGTCACCGACTCGGCGGCGCGGGTGCCGTTCCGCCGCTGGATCGAGGTCGAGCTGCACCACGTCGACCTGGGCGCGGGATACGAGCTGGAGGACCTCCCGGACGCGTTCGTGACCCGGGAGATCGAATTCCTGACGGAACGGTTCGCGGGACACCCCGGCGTCGTCCCCGTCACGGCGGTGGCCGGGGACGGCCGCCGGTGGACCACGGGCGGTGGCGCGGACGGTGCGCCGGTCACGGTCCGGGGCCCGGCCGCGGACCTCCTCGGCTGGCTCTGCGGACGCCGGGACGGCTCCGCCCTCGCCGTCGAAGGCGGCACCCTTCCGGCCCTGCCCCCGCTATAGGCTGAGGCGCATGACGTACAGCGGAGCGGTCAAGGTCGGTGGGCCCGCGCACACACACGAGCTGACGGATCTGATGATCTCGAAGGTGGCTGTGGGCTCGATGGACAACAACGCCTACCTGCTGCGGTGCCGGGCCACCGGCGAGCAGCTCCTGATCGACGCCGCCGCCGAGGCGGGCACGCTCCTGCGGCTGATCGGCGAGGACGGCATCACGTCCGTGGTCACGACGCACCGGCACGGCGACCACTGGCAGGCGCTGGACGAGGTGGTGGCGGCCACGGGGGCGCGCACCTGCGCCGGCGCGTACGACGCCGAGGGCATCCCCGTCCCCACGGACGTGCTCCTGGAGGACGGTGACACGGTCCGGGTGGGCCGGGTGACGCTGACCGCCCGCCATCTGGCCGGCCACACGCCGGGGTCGATCGCGCTGGTCTACGACGACCCGCACGGAGCACCGCACGTCTTCACCGGCGACTGCCTCTTCCCCGGTGGTGTCGGTAACACGCGCAAGGACCCGGAGGCGTTCGCCCGGCTGCTCCACGACGTGGAGACCAAGCTCTTCGACGCCCTGCCGGACGAGACGTGGGTCTACCCCGGCCACGGGCACGACACGACACTCGGCGCCGAGCGTCCGCACCTGCCC
>NZ_JBEXWB010000435.1:0-4518 GCF_040629645.1 Streptomyces sp. NPDC005899
AGCGCGAGGGCCTCCTGCGGTGTCGCCGTCCCCAGCCAGGTCGCGCCCGCCTCCAGCGCGGCCCGCGCGCAGCGCACCGCGCCGTGGCCGTAGGCGTCCGACTTCACCACCGCCATGAGCTGCGCACCGGACGCCCGGGCGCGCAGGGCGCGCACATTGGCGCGCAGCGCGGCGAGGTCGATCTCGGCACGTGCTCTCAGGGTCGCAGTCTCGTTCATCGCGCCCAGTGTCTCAGAGGCGAACGCCCGTGCCCTCGACCTCCCGGCCCGGTGAGGCGGTCACCGGTGTCCGAGCGCGTGCTCCACGTGGTCGAGGAGGACCGGGACGTGGCTGGCCGCGACGTCCTTCACGGCGGTCACCAGGGTGACCGGGCGGCCTTCGCGCACCAGGTCCACGAGGTCGGCGACGGCCCGGCTGTGGGCGGGGTCGCCGAGCTCGGTGCGGTAGCGGTCCACGAAGTCGTCGTACCGCGCGCCGGTGCGGTCCTGGTGGTACCAGGACCGCAGTTCCCGCGACGGCGTCACGTCCTTGGCCCACACGTCGACGGCGGCGTGTTCCTTCGACACCCCGCGTGGCCAGAGCCTGTCGACGAGGACCCGGGTCCCGTCGTCGTCCTGCGGCGGATCGTAGACCCGCCGCACGCGTACGGCCGTTCCGCTTCCCACGCCGATCACCGTCCCGTCCGGCCCCTTCCAGGGTGGCTCAGGCCCGTACGTCCCGCCAGGCCGCGGGGATCGCGTCCGCGACGTCGTGCGCCGCGACCGGTGCCCCACCGGCCGCCCGGCGGGCCGCGAGCCCGTGCAGGTAGGCGCCCACGGACGCGGCGTCGCGCGGGGCGAGGCCGGCGGCGAGCAGCGAGCCGGTCAGCCCGGAGAGCACGTCGCCGCTGCCGGCCGTGGCCAGCCACGCGGTGCCCGTCGGGTTGACCCGCACGGGCGCGTCCCCGGTCTCCGCGACCAGGGTCGTCGAGCCCTTGAGGAGCACGGTCGCGCGGTAGCGCCCGGCCAGTTCCCGTACGGCGGTGAGCCGCCCCGCCTCGACCTCCTCGCGCGCGACGCCGAGCAGGGCGGCGGCCTCCCCGGCGTGCGGGGTGAGCACCGTCGGGGCGGTGCGCGCCCGCACGGCGGGGGTGTCCATCAGCCGCAGGCCGTCGGCGTCGATCAGGACGGGGACGTCGGCCGCCAGCACGTCGGCGACCGCCGCGGCGGCCTGTGCGCCGTCGCCGAGGCCGGGGCCGGCCACCCACGCCTGGACGCGCCCGGCCTTCGACGGGGGCCCGGGGTGCACCAGCGTCTCCGGGTAGCGGGCGATCACCGCCTCCGTGCCGGGCCCGGCGTAGCGCACGGCTCCCGCGCCGCCGCGCAGGGCCCCCGCGACCGCGAGGACCGCCGCCCCCGGGTAGCGCTCGGAACCGGCGGCCACCCCGACGACACCGCGGCGGTACTTGTCGCTCTCCCCGGCCGGCACGGGCAGGAGGGCGGCGACGTCCGCGTACTGCAGGGCCTCCAGGTCGGGCCGCGCGGGCAGTTCGGGGGCCAGCCCGATGTCGACGAGCCGCAGGGCCCCGGCGTGTTCGGCCGCCGGGTCGACGAGCAGGGCCGGTTTGTACGCACCGAAGGTGACGGTCGCGTCCGCCCGTACGGCCGCGCCGGGCACCTGCCCGGTGTCCGCGTCGACCCCGCTCGGCAGGTCGACGGCGAGGACGGGGGCGTGGCCCCCGGTGACCGCGCGCACCAGTGCCTCGGCCTCGGGGCGCAGGCCGCCGCGCCCCCCGATGCCGGTGATGCCGTCGACGACGAGGTCGACCGGGCCGAGCCCGGCGGGGTCGTCCAGGAGCCGGCCGCCCGCCGCGAGGAGCGCGGCCAGCCCGGCCCGGTGGACCTTGTCCGGGGAGGTCAGCAGGGCGCGGACGCCTGCTCCGCGCCGGGCCAGCCGGGCCCCCGCGAAGAGGGTGTCGCCGCCGTTGTCGCCGCTCCCGACGAGGAGGAGGACCCGGGAGCCGTAGACCCGGCCGTTGCGCCGGAGCAGGTCGCCGCAGGCCACCGCCAGTCCGGCGGCGGCGCGCCTCATCAGGGTGCCGGCCGGCAGCCCTGCCATCAGGGCCTGTTCGGCGGCCCGTACGCTCTCGACGCTGTACGCATGTCGCATGTGCTCAACCCTCCGCGATCACCACGGCCGACGCCACCCCCGCGTCGTGGCTGAGCGAGACGTGCCAGGTGCGCACGCCGAGCTCGGCCGCCCGGGCCGCGACGGTGCCCCGGACCTCCAGCCGGGGCCGCCCGCTGTCCTCGACGCAGACCTCGGCGTCCGTCCAGAGGAGTCCGCCGGGGGCGCCGAGCGCCTTGGCCAGGGCCTCCTTGGCGGCGAACCGGGCCGCCAGGGAGGCGATTCCGCGCCGCTCCCCGCCGGGCAGCAGCAACTCCCGGTCCAGGAACAGCCGATCCGCCAGCTGGGGCGTGCGCTCCAGCGCCGCGCCGAAGCGTTCGATCTCCGCCACATCGATCCCGACCCCAATGATCACGCGCGCTCACTCACTCACTCGACTGTCACGGACTTCGCCAGGTTGCGCGGCTGGTCCACCTCGTTGCCCCGGGCGGTCGCCAGTTCGCAGGCGAAGACCTGCAACGGCACCGTGGCGACCAGTGGCTGAAGCAGCGTAGGCGTAACGGGGATCCGGACGAGGTGGTCGGCGTACGGGACGACCGCCTCGTCGCCCTCCTCGGCGATGACCACGGTGCGTGCCCCCCGTGCCCTGATCTCCTGGATGTTGGACACGATCTTGCCGTGGAGCACCGAGCGGCCGCGCGGGGACGGCACGATCACGACGACGGGCAGCCCGTCGTCGATGAGCGCGATCGGCCCGTGCTTGAGCTCCCCGGCCGCGAAGCCCTCGGCGTGCATGTACGCCAGCTCCTTCAGCTTCAGCGCGCCCTCCAGGGCCACCGGGTAGCCGACGTGCCGGCCCACGAAGAGCACGGTGCCGTGACGGGCGAGGGAGCGCGCCAGCTCCCGTACGGGCTCCATCGTCCCGAGGACCCGCTCGACGGCGCCGGACATCTCGGAGAGCTGGCGCACGACGGTGCGGATCTCGTCGCCCCACTTGGTGCCGCGCACCTGGCCGAGGTACAGCGCGACGAGGTAGCAGGCGACGAGCTGGGTCAGGAACGCCTTCGTGGAGGCGACGGCGACCTCGGGACCGGCATGCGTGTAGAGGACCGCGTCCGACTCCCTCGGGATGGTCGAGCCGTTGGTGTTGCAGATGGCGAGGACCTTCGCACCCTGCTCGCGCGCGTGCCGCACGGCCATCAGTGTGTCCATGGTCTCGCCGGACTGCGAGATCGCCACGACGAGCGTGCGCGGGCCCAGGATCGGGTCGCGGTAGCGGAACTCGCTGGCCAGCTCGGTCTCGCAGGGCAGTCTGGTCCAGTGCTCGATGGCGTACTTGGCGATCATCCCGGCGTGGAACGCGGTCCCGCACGCGACGACGACCACCTTGTCGACCTCGCGGAGCACGCCGGGCGCGATGCGCACCTCGTCGAGGCGGAGCACCCCCTCCGCGTCGATCCGCCCGAGGAGCGTGTCGGCGACGGCCTTCGGCTGGTCGGCGATCTCCTTGAGCATGAAGGAGGCGTACCCGCCCTTCTCGGCCGCCGAGGCGTCCCAGTCCACGTGGTAGGCGCGCACGTCGGCGGGCCGCCCGTCGAATCCGGTGACGGTGGCCCCGTCCCGGCGCAGTTCGACCACCTGGTCCTGACCGAGCTCGATCGCGTCCCGGGTGTGGGCGATGAACGCGGCGACGTCGGAGGCCAGGAACATCTCCCCCTCCCCCACGCCCACCACGAGCGGCGAGTTCCGCCGCGCGCCCACGACGACGTCCGGTTCGTCGGCGTGCACGGCGACGAGGGTGAACGCCCCTTCGAGCCGGCGGCACACCTGCCGCATCGCCTCGGCCAGGTCCCCGGCCGAGGAGTACGCCTCCGCGAGCAGGTGGGCCACCACCTCGGTGTCCGTCTCGGACGCCAGGTCATGGCCCCGGTCCGTCAGTTCCCCGCGCAGTCCGGCGAAGTTCTCGATGATCCCGTTGTGCACGACGGCGACCCGGCCCGCGTTGTCGAGGTGGGGGTGCGCGTTGGCGTCGGTGGGCCCGCCGTGGGTGGCCCAACGGGTGTGCCCGAGACCGGTGTTGCCGGTGGGCAGGGGCCGGTCCTTGAGCTCCTTCTCCAGATTGACGAGCTTGCCGGCCTTCTTCGCCGCGGCCAGCCCTCCGTCCGCCAGGACGGTGATGCCCGCCGAGTCGTAGCCCCGGTACTCGAGGCGCTTCAGCCCGGCGACGACGACGTCCTGCGCCGACTGACCTCCGACATAACCCACGATTCCGCACATAACGTCACCATAAGGCCGGTCCCCCCGGCGGGGGCCGCGCCGGAGCGCCCGACGCTGCGCCAAAAGGGTCCGGCTCCCCGCAGGGGCCGGCCGGCCGGCTCCGAGCACCTTCCCGGCACCGCCCGGCCCCCGCCG
>NZ_JBEXWB010000436.1:0-4505 GCF_040629645.1 Streptomyces sp. NPDC005899
CGCGGACCCGTCCCGGCGGGCCGCCCCGGCGCGCGACGTCCGGTCACGCTCCCCGCACACGACGGAGCCCCCGGTCGTCGAGACGACCGGGGGCTCCGGGTGGTGCGCGATACTGGGATTGAACCAGTGACCTCTTCCGTGTCAGGGAAGCGCTCTCCCGCTGAGCTAATCGCGCAGGACGAACCTGCGTGTACTGCGTGCGCGATACTGGGATTGAACCAGTGACCTCTTCCGTGTCAGGGAAGCGCTCTCCCGCTGAGCTAATCGCGCGGGGGTCCTCGCGGACCGGTGGACGATACTGGGATTGAACCAGTGACCCCTTCCGTGTCAGGGAAGTGCTCTCCCGCTGAGCTAATCGTCCTTGGAGGTGGAGACGGGATTTGAACCCGTGTAGACGGCTTTGCAGGCCGTTGCCTCGCCTCTCGGCCACTCCACCAGGGGTGGGGGTTCGGGAAGATCCCCCACCTTCTGCGAGCGGACGACCAGGTTCGAACTGGCGACCTCAACCTTGGCAAGGTTGCGCTCTACCAACTGAGCTACGTCCGCTTGTCTTTCCCGGCCCGCTTGCGCGTCCCGGCGACGTGTTGAACTCTAGCGGATTCCCGGGCCAGCACAAAAACGCGTTTGCGCAGCGTGCTGCGCCGCCTCCACCCCGCCGCAGGTCATGATGGGCGGCTCTACACTCATCCGCGTGCGCGACTTCGCCCCCATGGCCCGCTTCGGCGGCCTCGTAGCCTCCGGCCTGCAGGACGTGACCAGCGATCCCGCAGCCCTCGAATCATCCGGTTTCTGGGCGGTATGCGCGGATTTCGAAGGCCGTATCGTCTGTGCCCGCTTCGCCACCGTGCGCACGGAGCCGGTGCCCTCACCCGTGCCCGGCGCCTGGCGCGGGCCGGCCCCGCAGGACTGGACCTCGTCCCTGGACGAAGACGCCTACACGGCCGGCGTGCGGCGGATCCGTGAACACATCGCGACGGGCGAGGTCTACCAGGCCAACCTCTGCCGCGTGCTGTCCGCGCCCCTGCCCGGCCCCGCCGCCGACGTCGACGCCCTCACCGCGCTGCTCGCCCGGGGCAACCCGGCGCCGTACGCGGGAACGATCCGGCTCCCGGCCCACGGGGTCGAGATCGCCACGGCCTCCCCCGAACTGTTCCTGAAGCGCGAGGGCCGGACGGTGGAGTCCGGCCCCATCAAGGGCACCGGGCGCACCGAGGAGGACCTGCTGGAGAAGGACCACGCGGAGAACGTGATGATCGTGGACCTGGTCCGCAACGACCTCGGCCGGGTCTGCGCGACCGGCAGCGTGAGCGTGCCCGACCTCTGCGTGGTGGAGAAGCACCCCGGGCTCGTCCACCTCGTCTCCACCGTCCGCGGACGACTCGCCGACGGCGCCGGCTGGCCCGAACTGCTCACCGCCGCCTTCCCGCCCGGGTCCGTCACCGGTGCCCCCAAGGCGAGTGCGCTGCGGATCATCGAGACGCTGGAGACCTCACCCCGCGGCCCGTACTGCGGCGCCGTCGGCTGGGTGGACGCCGACCGGGCCACCGCCGGACTCGCCGTCGGCATACGGACCTTCTGGATCGACCGCACGGGCCCCGCGCCCCTGCTGCGCTTCGGTACGGGAGCGGGCATCACCTGGGGCTCCGACCCGCGGCGCGAGTGGGCGGAGACCGAACTGAAGGCCTCCCGGCTGCTGGCTGTAGCGTCGGGAACCCACGAGGTGACAGGAAGGACAGCGACATGAGGATCTGGGTCGGCGGCGCACTGCGGGACGCCGAGGAGGCGCGGGTGTCCGTCCTCGACCACGGGCTCACCGTGGGCGACGGCGTCTTCGAGACGGTGCGGGTCGCCGATGGCCGCCCCTTCGCCCTGACCCGGCACCTGGAGCGCCTGAACCGCTCGGCCGCGGGCCTCGGCCTGCCCGACCCCGACCCCGACGAGGTCCGCGGCGCCTGCGCGGCGGTCATCGACGCGAACCCCATGGCGCTGGGCCGGCTGCGGATCACCTACACCGGCGGCCTCTCCCCGCTCGGCTCCGACCGCGGCGACGCCGGGCCCAGCCTGGTCGTCGCCCTGGGGGAGGCGGTACGCCGCCCCGACAGCACCGCCGTGATCACCGTCCCCTGGACGCGCAACGAGCGCGGCGCGCTGTCCGGGCTGAAGACCACCTCGTACGCGGAGAACGTGGTCGCCCTGGCGCGCGCCCACGAGCACGGAGCGTCCGAGGCGCTCTTCCCCAACACGGTCGGCCGGATCTGCGAGGGCACCGGTTCCAACGTGTTCGTCGTGCTCGACGGCCGGATCCACACGCCCCCCGTCGCCTCCGGCTGCCTCGCCGGGATCACCCGGGCCCTGACCGTGGAGTGGACGGGCGCCCAGGAGACCGACCTTCCGATGGACGTCCTCGAACGGGCGGAGGAGATCTTCCTGACCTCCACCCTTCGCGACGTGCAGGCGGTCCACCGGGTCGACGGACGGGACCTGCCCGGCGCGCCCGGACCCGTCACGGCCAAGGCCATGCGGATCTTCGACGAGCGTGCCGCCGACGACCTGGATCCGTGAGCCGGCGCCGGAAAACGGGTGACGGACCGCCGCGCAGCGGATAGAACACCCCTGATGACAACGACCCTGCGGCCCACCGGGCCGATCCAGCACGGCGCCGACGGCGCCCGGTTCCGCTCGTACGACGTCTGCGACAACGGGCGCCCCGTCGGGACGGTCGGCGCCGGAACCGACCCCGCGTTCGGCCCGTCGGCCGGCATCCTGCGGGCCCTGCGCATCGAGGAACCGCACCGGGGCCGCGGCCGCGGCACGATCGCCGTGCTGGCCGCGGAGGAGGTGCTGCGCGGCTGGGGCTGCACCCAGGTGCGTGTGGAGGTGCCCGCCGGCGGCGAACCCGCCCGGCGCCTCGCCTTGGCACTCGGCTACACCGAACGCAGCCGCAACATGCTGAAGACACTGACCCGGACCGCCCCGCCGTTGCCGGAGGGGGTCACCGGCCGCCCCATGACCGACCGGGAGTACGCCGCGTGGGAGAGCCTCAGCGCCGAGGCGTACGCGCGGAGCTGGATCGAGCGGGGCGTCCCCGAGGACCAGGCCAGGCGCAAGTCCGAGACGGACCACGCCATGCGGCTGCCGGCCGGCCGGGCCACCCCGGGCATGCACTTCCACGTCCTCGTCCGGGGTGACGAGACCCTCGGCCACCTCTGGCTGGCAGGACAGGAGGCGCCCGACGGGGAGGAAGCCGGCTACGTCTTCGACGTCGCGGTGCGGGAGGAGCACCGGGGGCACGGCTACGGGCGGGCGCTGATGCACCTCGCCGAGGACCTCACGCTCGGTGCCGGACACACCCGGCTCGGACTGCACGTCTTCGCCTCCAACACGCCGGCCGTGCGGCTGTACGAGTCGCTCGGCTACGGGACGACCCGGTACAACCTGGCCAAGGCCCTCTAGGCGTCCACCCGGGCCCGCGCCGCGTCCACCACCCCGGCGCGGGGCCCCGGACGGGGAGGTCAGTCCCGGTCCGCGAGCAGCCGGTCGGCGATCTCCTCGATCCGGGCGCGCAGCCCTTCCTGGCTCTTCCCCCCGTCCAGCCGCTGCTCGCCGATCACGTAGGTCGGTGTGCCGGTGACGCCGATCGCCTTGCCTTCGGCCTGGTCCGCGTCGACGATCAGCAGATGCCGGCCGTCGATCAGCGCGGTGTCGAACTCCTCGTCGTCCAGACCGAGTTCGCGGGCAACCTCGAGCAGGAGGTCCTCACCGGTGCGGGAGAGGCCGGCGGTGCGTGCCAGGACGGCCTCGACGTACTCCCACCCCTTGCCCTGGACGACGGCCTCCTCGGCCGCCTGCGCCGCGGCGTAGGCGTGCTTGTGCTTCTCCAGCGGGAAGTGGCGCAGCCGTACGTCGAGCCGGTCGCCGTAGCGGGCGCGCAGCGCGTGGATGTCGGAGAGGGCCTGGGTGCAGTCCGGACACTCGAGCTCGCACCAGACGTCGAGGACGACCGGCGCTGCGGAGGTGGAATCGCTCATGGAATCAGTCTTCCAGTCAGGACCCGCGCGTCCCAATCGGCACCTGCGGAGGACCGGGGCCCTGAGATGTCCCTGATGTGGCCGAGGGGCGTGGCCCCGGTGCGGGTGACCGGTGCAGGATGGAAGGGACGTTTTCCGACCGCTGGAGGCTCCGATGCTTGCCGAGACGATCTGTTCCGCGGTGTCGGCGGCCGGTCTGGGCATCGCCGCGATCACCGCGTACCGCAAGCGGTTCCTGGCCGCGACCCGGATCGCCGCCTACTCGCTGGTGCCGGTGGGTCTGGTGATGACGGGTGTCGTGGAGTGGGTCTCCGGCATCGTCTTCGAGCCGAGCGTGTGGATCGGTTTCGGGCTGCTGGCCGTCGCCTGGCTGCTTTTCACGACCACGCGCGCCGTCGAACGGCGGGGCGGCACCACCCGCAAGGAGCGGAGGGCGGCGCGGGCGACGGCCCGTGAGCAGGCGGTCGCTCCGGCGGC
>NZ_JBEXWB010000437.1:0-4464 GCF_040629645.1 Streptomyces sp. NPDC005899
AGCAGCCGTGTCGTGTCGGCGGGGCAGATCCGCAGGGCGCTGCCGACCGTGGTCAGCACCTCACGCTCCGCCTGGCCGTAGGGGCCGTCGGCGAGCGCGATCCTGGCGCCCTGCAACAGCACCGACTCCCGGCCGGCCGCGGCCAGGTGCGGGGCGAGCGGCCCGAGCACCTCGTGCAGCTCGATGGCGAGGGCGGCGCCGCACGCCTCGGCCGCCGGGTCGGTGCCCCCCGGTCCGGTGTCCGCGGCGAGCACCTCGACGATCGTGAAGAGCTGCTCCTGCGTGCAGTCGTCCAGTCCGGCGTCACGGACGGTGGCCGCAGCGGCCTCCAGGACCGTACGCGAGGTGGTGCCGCCGGCCGCGAGCACGGCGAGGGTGACCGTGTGCACGGCCTCGCGCAGCATGGCGGAGAAGCGTGTGGTGGTGGGGTGGTCGAGGGTGTCGACGGGGAAGTGCTCCAGGCAGGCGGCGCATTCGACCACGGGGCCCGCGCTGCCACGCGCCCTCAGCGGCAGGCCGAGCACGGTGAGGCGCCGACGACCGCTGAGACGCCGGTAGTTGCGGTCGCCACCGCAGCCCGGGCAGAAGAACTCCCCGTCACCCACGGTGTCCCACACGGTACGGATGCCGTACACGCGCAGTCTCATGGCGCCTTGTCCTTTGGCTGACGGCACGTCGCACACCTCCGTAACTCCCCCGGAGCCCCTCGGGCACGGGAGGTACCCCGCGGCAGCGCTGCCGCGTTGGACGTGATGTTAGCCACATGCGTGTCGCGGCGTCAGCATCCCGGACGTCACAACACCGGGAGATGGCCGAACCCCGGCCACCCTCGACGGGTGGGCGGGGCTCGCGGGCCGGGCGTTCGTGCGCCTCATCGGGCCGGTGTCCGCCGACGGGCTGAGGCCCTCAACGGGTCGCGCGGTTGACCGCGGAGACCACGGCCTTGAGGGAGGCGCGGGTGGTGTTGGCGTCGATACCGATGCCCCACAGCACCTTGCCGTCGATGGCGCACTCGATGTAGGAGGCCGCCTGGGCGCTCGCGCCCTCGCTCATCGTGTGCTCGGTGTAGTCCAGCAGGCGGGCGTCGATGCCGATGGCCTGCAGCGCTTCGAAGAACGCGGAGATCGGGCCGTTGCCCGTGCCGGTCAGCACCGTGTCCGTGCCGTCGACGGTGGCCTCGACGGTGATCGAGTCCTGGCCGTCGGTGCCGGTGGTCGTCTGGCCGGACCGGATCTGCACGCGCCCCCAGGCGTTCTCCGGGCTCGGCAGGTACTCGTCCCGGAAGGTCGACCAGATCTGGGCCGGCGTGACCTCGCCGCCCTCGGCGTCGGTCTTGGCCTGAATGATCCGGGAGAACTCGATCTGCATCCGGCGCGGCAGGTCCAGCTTGTGGTCGTTCTTCAGGACGTAGGCGATCCCGCCCTTGCCGGACTGCGAGTTGACCCGGATGACGGCCTCGTAGGAACGGCCGACGTCCTTCGGGTCGATCGGCAGGTACGGCACCGCCCACTCGATCTCGTCGACGGTCTTCCCCTGCGAGGCGGCGTCGGCCTCCATCGCGTCGAAGCCCTTCTTGATGGCGTCCTGGTGGGAGCCGGAGAAGGCGGTGTAGACCAGGTCGCCCGCGTAGGGGTGGCGCGGGTGGACCTCCATCTGGTTGCAGTACTCGCTGGTGCGGCGGATCTCGTCGATCTGCGAGAAGTCGATCTGCGGGTCGACGCCCTGCGAGAAGAGGTTCATGCCCAGGGTGACCAGGTCCACGTTGCCGGTGCGCTCGCCCTGGCCGAACAGGCAGCCCTCGATACGGTCGGCGCCCGCCATGATCGCCAGTTCCGCCGCGGCGACGGCGGTGCCGCGGTCGTTGTGCGGGTGCACCGACAGGCAGACGTACTCGCGGCGGGTCAGGTGGCGGGACATCCACTCGAACCGGTCCGCGTGCGTGGACGGCGTCGAACGCTCCACGGTGGCGGGCAGGTTGAGGATGATCTCGCGGCCCTCCTCGGGCTGCCACACGTCGCAGACCGCCTCGCAGACCTCCAGGGCGAAGTCCAGCTCGGTGTCGGTGAAGATCTCCGGGCTGTACTGGTAGCCGAAGACCGTCTCGTCGCCCAGGATCTTGTCCGCGTACTCCATGACCAGGCGGGTGCCGTCCACCGCGATCTGCTTGACCTCCTCCTTCGAGCCGCGGAAGACCACGCGGCGGAAGGTGGGCGCGGTGGCGTTGTACAGGTGGACGGTGGCGCGCCGCGCTCCGACCAGGGACTCGACGGTGCGCTCGATCAGTTCCTCGCGGGCCTGCGTCAGGACGGAGATCGTCACGTCCTCGGGGATCGCGCCCTCTTCGATGATGGAGCGCACGAACGCGAAGTCGGTCTCGCCGGAGGACGGGAAGCCGACCTCGATCTCCTTGTAGCCCATGCGTACGAGCAGGTCGAACATCTCGCGCTTACGGGCCGGCGACATGGGGTCGATCAGGGCCTGGTTGCCGTCGCGCAGGTCGGTGGACAGCCAGCGGGGCGCCCGCGTGATGCGGTTGTCCGGCCACGTCCGGTCGGCGATGTCCACGGCCTCGTACCCGCGGTACTTGTGGACGGGCATCCCGGACGGCTTCTGCGGCCGCGTCGCGTTGGTGACCGGGGTGGGTCCGCCGACGGGGGCGGCGCTGCCGGGGTCCACGGCGTTACGGGCGGGGTGTACGGCGGTCATGGCGTAGGGCTCCTCTGAGGTCCAGCGGGGCGGCCGACTGGGTCGCTGCACCAGCGAACTCCGCGGGGAGGGAGCCGGCCTACGACTACAGGCCCTCGCCGCGGCAGCTAAGAAGGAGCAGCCCGAAACGCATGATGCGACGAGACTAACCGACAGGTTTCCGCCGCGTCGGCCCGTATCAGTATGCGGGATCGAGTACCTATGGGGGCAAAACGATGACTCATCACTCCATTTCGTCAATCATGGTCGCAAGCAGTGACAGCGTGGTGACGAACTGCCACAGTCGAATGCATGCAGCCTCGACCGAACAACGGGTTCCAGCCCGTCTTCTGCACCATCGTGCCGCCCCACCTCCTCGACAAGCTGTCACAGGCCGACGACCCGGCCCTGGCCGGCCCCGCCCGCCGCACCCTGGAGGCGGACGGGGCCCGGCGCCACCACCGGCGGATGACCGCACTGGCTTGGACCCCCTCCGCCCCGCGCACCGCCGACCCGGTGCCGACGAAGCCCCGGCGCACCCTCCACGACTGCCGCCACGGCACGGACCTGCCCGGCCACAAGGTCCGCGACGAGGGCGACGAGCCCACCCAGGACGCCTCCGTCAACCGCGCGTATGCTGGCCTCGGCGCCACCTTCGAACTGCTGCTCACGGAGTACGGCCGCAGCTCGATCGACGGCAAGGGGCTCCCCCTCATCGGCTCCGTGCACTACGGCGAGAAGTACAACAACGCGTTCTTCGACGGCGAGCAGATGGTCTTCGGGGACGGGGACGGGGAGATCTTCCTCGACTTCACCGTTGCCATCGACGTCATCGCCCACGAACTGGCCCACGGACTGACCCAGTACACGGCGAACCTGGCGTACCAGGGCCAGTCCGGCGCGCTCAACGAATCGGTGTCCGACGTCTTCGGTTCCCTGGTCAAGCAGTACTCGCTCGGCCAGAGCGCGGAGCAGGGCGACTGGCTGATCGGCGCGGGGCTGCTGGCGCCCCGGGTCAGCGGGGTCGCGCTGCGCTCGATGAAGGCCCCGGGCACCGCCTACGACGACGACGTCCTCGGCAAGGACCCCCAGCCCGCGTCGATGGACGACTACATCGAGACGGACGAGGACAACGGCGGGGTGCACCTCAACTCCGGCATCCCCAACCGCGCCTTCCACCTGCTCGCCACCGCCCTCGGCGGCAACGCCTGGGAGCGGGCCGGGCGGATCTGGTTCGACGTGCTGACCGGCGGCGAACTGGCCCAGGACGCGTCGTTCACGGACTTCGCCAAGCTCACCGTCGTCGCGGCCCGGAGCCGGTTCGGCGAGGGCGACGAGGCCGAGGCCGTGCTGAAGGCCTGGTCGGAGGTGGGCGTGCCGACCAGGTGAGCGGGTAGACACGGAACGGGTACGGGCAGGTCGGCCGGACGGTCAGGGCAGGAGCCACTACGCATGCGCATCCAGGTGAGCCGGACCGGTGGTTTCGCCGGTATCGCACGGCACGGCGAGGTCGACACCTCGGGGAGACCCGACGCCGCGGAGTGGGAGTCCCTGGCCGAGGCGGCGCTCGCCACCGGCCGGGGCGCCGCACCCGCGGGTGTGCCGGACGGATTCCGCTACCGGATCACGGTGGACGACCGGACGGTGCGGTGCGCGGACCCCGGCCTGACGGACGCGCAGCGTGCGCTCATCTCCCGGGTGCTGAAAGAGGGCGCCTAGCGTCGCCCCGCGGGGGCCGCCCGCGGCCGCGGGGGGGGGGGGGGGCCCGCCCGGGGCGGG
>NZ_JBEXWB010000438.1:0-4453 GCF_040629645.1 Streptomyces sp. NPDC005899
GCCCTCCGGGGGCGTGGCGCGCGGCCGGAGAGCCCGTGGCCGGGCGCGGGCCGGGGCCCCGGGGTACGGAGCCGCTCGCCCCCGGTGCGTTCGCCGGCGTCCTGCGGGCCCCCGCCGCGCGTGACAAAGCCGCCGCGCGGAGGTAAGCACGGGTCTCATGAGCAGCAGCGCACAGCCCCTTCCCCTGGACGGGATCACCGTCGTCGCCGTCGAACAGGCCGTCGCCGCCCCGTTCGCCACCCGGCAGCTCGCCGACCTCGGCGCCAGGGTGATCAAGGTCGAACGTCCGGACGGGGGAGACTTCGCCCGCGGTTACGACACCGCCGCGGGCGGCCTGGCCTCCCACTTCGTCTGGTGCAACCGGGGGAAGGAGTCCGTGGCCGTCGACCTCAAGGATCCGCGCGGCCTGGACGTGGTGCACCGGCTCGTGGCCGGCGCCGACGTGTTCGTGCAGAACCTGGCCCAGGGAGCCGCCGCGCGGCTCGGGCTCGACGCCGCCTCCCTCTGCGCCGCGCACGACCGCCTGGTGGCCGTGGACATCTCGGGGTACGGCCCGGACGGGCCGTACGCGCACCGGCGGGCCTACGACATGCTCGTCCAGTGCGAGGCGGGCCTGGTGTCCGTCACGGGGACCCCCGGACAGCCGGTGAAGGCGGGCATCCCCGCCGCCGACATCGCGGCGGGCATGTACGCGTTCTCCGGTGTGCTCGCCGCACTGCTGCGGCGGTCCGCCACGGGACGCGGCGGGCCGGTGGAGGTCTCCATGCTGGACGCGCTGGCCGAGTGGATGGGACATCCGCTGCACCACGGGATGCACGGCGGCGAGGCCCCGGCGCGCACGGGCCTCGCCCACGCGGTGATCGCCCCGTACGACGCGTACGGCACCGCCGACGGGGAGCGGCTGCTGCTCTCCGTGCAGAACGACCGTGAGTGGCGGCGGCTGGCCGGACAGGTGCTCGGGCGGCCGGAACTGGCCGACGACCCGGACTTCGCGACGAACGCCGCGCGGACGGCCAATCGGGAGCGGACCGACGCGGTGGTGGGTGCGGCGCTCGCCCGGCTCAAGGGCGAGGAGGCGCGGGCCCGGCTGGACGCGGCGGGAATCGCCTGCGCGCGGCTGAACACGGTGGCTGACGTGGCGGCCCATCCGCAGCTGGCAGCGCGGGAGCGCTGGCGGGAGGTGTCCACACCGGTCGGCGCACTGCGTGCGCTGCTGCCGCCGATCGGCCTGCCGGGCGGGGCGCCTACGCCGATGGGTGCCGTACCGGCGCTGGGGGAACACACCGACGCAACGCTGCGAGCCCTGGGAATGACGGGCGAGCAGATCGCAGCACTGCGTCGGGACGGAGTGATCGCGGGTACGGCGCCGAGCGGAGGGCCGGACCGGTCGTGACAGCCGTCGGTCAGCGGCGGCTGCCGAAGAGCGAGCGCCGCAGCCGCCGCAGCGGGGCGAAGAGCGAGACACGCGCGCTCCGGCTCCTGCGGCTGTGCGCGACGTCGCGCGAGGTGAGCTCGAGCATCAGCAGCGTCGCTTCCGCGGACTCGCGCTGCGGAACGGCGGGGCCGCCCAGCACTGCGAGATGGCGGTCGAGCCGCGAACTGGTCGCGCTGCTTCCACATGCGATGGCAGGCACACGCGGCCTGCTGCGCACCGTTATCTGTTCCATGTCACTCCCCACCCGTACGAGGGCACCCGGCCCGGGCAGGTTAACCCTATCGTCCCGCGCTGACACTCGTGTATCCCGGCCGCAGGATTGCACACACGTATACGGAGGTTGACGGGCCGTTACCGAATTCGGCCGACCGTGGGTCCGGTTGGGGCGGTCCGGGGCAGAAATGCCGGGATCGGGGAGGAGCCCCGGTGGACGAGAGCCTCCTCCCCGGCCGGACGCGGTCCCCGGCCGAGGCCGGTTCCCGTCCCGGCGTGGCGCCGGACGCGCGGTCAGGCGTGTGCGGCGAAGGCGGGCAGGTAGCCGCCGGACTGTCCGGCGGCGGTGGGGTGGTAGGACTCGCCGATGTTCAGCCAGTTGACGCTGTGCAGCCAGGCGGTGCCCGAGCAGATCTCGTGCCCGGCGAAGGTGGAGGCGACGTCACCGAAGGTGAAGCCGTGGTCGGCGGCACGCTTGGCGGTGGCGGCGTTGAGGAGGTCGGCCGCGCTGTTGATGGCGGTGCGCTCGTTCTCGCTCAGCCCGGCGAGACAACCGCCCCCGAGCTTGTAGAAGCGCGGATAGCCGAGGACGACGACACGGGCGGAGGGCGCCTTCGCGCTGATCGCGGAGTACACCGCGTCCAGCTTGCCGGGCAGGGTGGAGTCGACGTAGGCGCGGGCGGTGGCGATCCGGCCCAGGCAGGTGGCCTCGGACTGCAGCACACAGGTCGTCATGACGTCGGCGAAACCGGCGTCGTTCCCGCCGATGGAGATCGACACGAGGTCGGTGGAGGAGTTGAGCGGGCCGAGCTGTCCGGCCGTGACGTCTCCCGTCCTGGCCCCCGAACACGCGGTGAAGGCGAACGAGGCGGGGGCGTGGGCCGCCTTCCAGAGGACCGGGTAGGCGCGGGTGCTGCGCTTGCAGTCGCCGCTCGCGCTGTCGTAGCTGCCGGCTCCGACGCCCGAGGAGTACGAGTCGCCGAGCGCCACGTAGTCGACGGCCTGGGCGGACGAGTCGGCGGTGGCGACGCTCGCACCGGTCAGCGCGACGGCGATGCCGAGCAGGAGAGAGGACGAGAACACCACGAGCCTGGACATTTTCATGTGACCTCCTTGGGCAGGATCTCTGCCTACTCCGTGGTAGCCCACCGGCGGCATTTCCGGAAGTGTTCATGCCAAAAAAGCCAACCGCCGTGCGGCGCCTGCGACCTGATCCGGCCTCGGGCGGGCGCCCGACATGCGGAACACATCGGGCGGAGACACCCGCGCCCACCGGGCGCCACCCCGGCAGGCGTGCCTCGGCCGGACCCCCTCACCCCTCCTCCTCCGCGCTCCCGCGCTGCCACGCGACGCGGACCCGCCCGCCCCGCACGGCCGTTCGCGCCGCGGGGCCGGCATCCACCGAGCCGCACCGGACCCGGAGGCGGCGTCCCGGAGCAGCCGGTGAAACCGGGTGCGCGGGCTGTCGCCGTGCCGGATCATGGACGCCATGTCCCCCAACCCCGAGTCCGCTCTGCCGATCCGGCTCACCGTCGACGACGGCGACTCACCGTCCGACGTCGTGGACGCGCTGTTCCTCGGCCGTTTCACGACGGGCGAGCAGCCTTACTCGCACAGTTCCTCCCTCGACCGGGTGAGGTCGGGGGCGACCCTGCTCCCACCGGCTGCCACGGTGCTGAGGGCGGCGCGTGACGGTGACCGCAGCGCCACCCTCGCCGAGGGTGAGGGATGGACACTGCTCATCTCACGGTGGAACCGCGGCGCCGACGTCACCGTCACCGCGACCAGCGCCGAACTGGCGGAGAAGGTGCTGGCCCAGGCGACCGACGGCGCGCAGGACGAGCCGGAGCCGCAGGCCGAGAACGTGACGATGGGCTTCTGGTACGTCTCCCCCCGCCGCGGCCCGCACCGCACCACCCGGCAGATCGCCGCGGGCACGTGGGACGAGATCCGCGCCAACTACACCGCTCCGGTCGCCGATGCCATGGGCCGGCTGATGAAGGTGACGCCGGACGACATCACCGGCCGGCTGCTCCTGCTGCACGGCCCCCCGGGCACCGGCAAGACCTCGGCGCTTCGCACGCTCGCCCGGTCCTGGCGCGACTGGTGCCAGGTGGACTGCGTGCTCGATCCGGAACAGCTCTTCAACGACGTCGGCTACCTGATGGACATCGCCATCGGCGAGGACGACAGCTCGGCGACGGGGCGGTGGCGGCTGCTGCTCCTGGAGGACTGTGACGAGCTGATCCGCGGCGAGGCCAAGCACACGGCGGGCCAGGCGCTGTCCAGGCTGCTGAACCTGACGGACGGTCTGCTGGGGCAGGGCCGCAAGGTGCTGGTGGGCGTGACGACCAACGAGGACCTGGAGCGGCTGCACCCCGCCGTCGTCAGGCCGGGCCGCTGCCTCGCCCGCATCGAGGTGGGTTCGCTGACCCGCGCGGAGTCGGTCTCCTGGCTGGGTACGGAGGAAGGGCTCGGCCGCGAGGGCGCGACGCTCGCCGAGCTGTACGCCCTGCGGCGGGGCGGCGGCCCCGCCTCCGTACCGAAGCAGGACGCGGGGGCGGACGCGGGGCTGTACCTCTGAGCTCGTCCCGGAACGGAACCGGCGGGCAGCGGCCTCGCGGCCGGAGACCACCGCCCGGGTGGGGCGCGAACACCCCTCGCGGCCGGGCGCGGACCCGGTTCCCGGCCCGGGCGCGCAGGCGGGCGTCCGGGCGGGGCGCGGGCTACCGCGAGTAGGCCGCGCGGAGCGCGTCCTCGGCCAGGGCGAGCGCCTCGTCACGGGGAAGGCCCAGGCGCCGGGCC
>NZ_JBEXWB010000439.1:0-4423 GCF_040629645.1 Streptomyces sp. NPDC005899
GGGGGGGGGTGTGTTGGACGGGGGCGGCGCCGGGGGGGGCCGCCCCCCCCCCCCGCAGGCCCGCAGGCTCAAGGGGCCGGACGAGCTCAGCGTCGTCGCCTTCGAGCGCGGCCACTTCACCTCGTACTCCGCGTGCGGCATCCCGTACTGGGTGAGCGGCGACGTCGGCGGGCACGAGGAGCTGATCGCCCGCACCCCCGAGGAGCACCGGGCCCGCTCGATCGATCTGCGCACGCGCACCGAGGTGACCGAGATCGACGTCCGCGGGCGGCGGGTGCGCGCCCTGGACCGCGAGAGCGGTGAGAGGTACTGGACGGACTACGACAAGCTGGTGATCGCGACCGGGGCCCGGCCGGTCCGCCCGGACCTGCCCGGCGTGAACGCTCCGGGGGTGCACGGCGTGCAGACCCTGGACGACGGCCAGGCACTGCTGGAGTCCGTGGACCGGGCCCGCGGGCGGCGGGCCGTCGTCGTCGGCGCGGGCTACATCGGTGTGGAGATGGCCGAGGCGATGCTGAAGCGCGGCTTCGAGGTGACGGTCCTCAACCGCGGACAGCAGCCCATGGCCACCCTCGACCCGGACATGGGGCGGCTGGTCCACGAGGCCATGGACGGGCTGGGCATCACCACCGTGAACGGCGCCTCCGTCACCCGCGTCCTCACCGGTCCGGACGGGACGGTGACCGGGGTGGCCACGGAGGAGGAGAGCTACCCGGCGGACGTGGTCGTCCTCGGCATCGGCGTCGAACCCGAGACCACCCTGGCGCGCGAGGCCGGCCTGCCGCTCGGGCCGCACGGGGGCCTGCTGACGGACCTGTCGATGCGGGTCGTCGGACACGAGGACATATGGGCGGGCGGTGACTGCGTGGAGGTCCTGGACCTCGTCGCGGGCCGCACCCGCCACATCGCGCTCGGCACCCACGCCAACAAGCACGGCCAGATCATCGGAGCGAACGCCGGCGGTGGCTACGGCACCTTCCCGGGTGTCGTCGGCACGGCCGTGAGCAAGGTCTGCGACCTGGAGATCGCCCGCACCGGGCTCCGCGAGAAGGACGCGGCGGCGGTCGGCCTGCGGTACGTCACGGCGACGATCGAGTCGACGAGCCGGGCGGGCTACTACCCCGGGGCGCGGCCGATGACGGTGAAGATGCTCGCCGAGTACCGCACCGGCAGGCTCCTGGGCGTGCAGATCGTGGGCGGCGAGGGGGCGGCCAAGCGCGTGGACGTCGCGGCGGTCGCGCTCACCGCCGGCATGACGGTGGAGGCGATGACGGCACTCGACCTCGGCTACGCCCCGCCGTTCTCCCCGGTCTGGGACCCCGTCCTGGTGGCGGCGCGCAAGGCGGCCTCGGCGGTGCGCGAGGCGGGCAGCGCCTGAACGGCACCCGGAGGCGGGACGCCGGGCCGGTGACCGGCTCCCCCGGGACGCGTGCGCGCGTCCCCGGGGGAGCCGGTTCCTCAGCGGGCCGTCCGCTCGTGCACGTACTCCACCAGCCGCGTCAGCGCGTCCGGGTCCGTCGCGGGCATGACCCCGTGTCCCAGGTTGAAGACGTGTCCCTCCAGGCCGGCGGCCGCGTCGAGCACCTCGCGGGTCTTGGCCTCGACCGTCCCGGTCGGCGCGAAGAGGACCGCCGGGTCGAGGTTGCCCTGGAGCGCCTTGCCGGGGCCGACCCGTCGCGCGCCCTCGTCCATCGGCACCCGCCAGTCCACGCCGACGACGTCCGCCCCGGCCTCCCCCATCAGTCCGAGGAGCTCGCCGGTGCCGACGCCGAAGTGGATGCGCGGAACGCCGTACGGTGCGACGGCGTCGAAGACCTTCGCCGAGGCCGGCATGACGGAGCGGCGGTAGTCGGCCGGTGCCAGGGCGCCCACCCAGGAGTCGAAGAGCTGGACAGCCGAGGCGCCCGCCTCGATCTGGACCTTGAGGAAGGCGCCGGTGATCTCCGCGAGCCGGTCCAGGAGGTCCGCCCAGAGCCCGGGGTCGCCGTACATCATGGCCTTGGTGCGCTCGTGGTTGCGGGACGGGCCGCCCTCCACGAGGTAACTGGCGAGGGTGAAGGGCGCCCCGGCGAATCCGATCAGCGGTGTGGAGCCCAGCTCGGCGGTGAGCATGCCCATGGCCTCGGTGACGAAGGTGACGTCCTCGGGCGTGAGGTCGCGGAGGCGGGCCAGGTCGGCGCGGGTCCGCACGGGCTCGGCGATCACCGGGCCCACCCCGGGCTTGATGTCGAGGTCGATGCCGATGGCCTTGAGCGGGACGACGATGTCGCTGAAGAAGATCGCGGCGTCGACCTTGTGCCGGCGCACGGGCTGGAGCGTGATCTCGGTGACCAGCTCCGGCATCATGCAGGAGTCGAGCATCGCGATGCCCTCGCGGACCTTCAGGTACTCGGGCAGTGAGCGCCCCGCCTGGCGCATGAACCAGACCGGGGTGTGCGGCACGGGCTCGCGCCGGCACGCCTTGAGGAACGCCGACTCATGGGTGGCGGATGTCGTCTGCAGGCCCGGGGGGCGTTCGTTGGCACTCACACACCAAATCTTCGCACGTGGGCCGAAGGAGCCGGACCCCGCACGGGTGTCCCTCCCTGCGCGGAGCCCCGGTTCCGCCTACTCTTCCCGGCATGGCTCCGGCTCAGGGACAATATTCCGATCATTCCGACAGCACTGACAGCAAGGAGGGCGCGGAGGACGATTCCGTCCCGCCCGCGTTCCGGTCGGCGGTCGACGCGCTGCGCTCCGCCCGTGTGCGCCCCGAGCTGGAGGTGGAGCCGACCCGGCCGCCCCAGCGGCTCGCCCCGCATGCCTACGCCCTGGAGGCGGCGGTCGTGGAAGGCGAGGAGGACCTCGCCGACGGCCGTCTGGTCCTCCTCCATGATCCGTCCGGCCACGACGCCTGGCAGGGGACGTTCCGGTTGGTGACCCTCGTCCGGGCCGAACTGGAGCCGGAGATGGCCGCCGATCCGCTGCTTCCCGAGGTGTGCTGGTCCTGGCTGACGGGCGCGCTGGAGGCGCGGGGCCTGTCGTACGGGGAGGCGAGCGGCACGGTGACGCGGGCGGGCTCGCACTACTTCGGCGCCCTGTCCGCCCGCCGTCCGGCGACACAGATCGAGATCCGGGCCTCGTGGACGCCGCGCGAGGGACGCGGCGGGGTCCCCGACGTCGCGGCGCATCTCGTCGCGTGGAGCGACCTGCTCTGCCAGCTGGCCGGTCTGCCGCCGTCCGACGCGACGGACGGCACGGTGGTGACGCTGCCCCAGCGCCGCGGGCCCCAGGCGCCGTAACACTGCGTCACCTCGTCGGGAGCCGGTCGCACAGGGACCGGCTCTCTTTTCGTACAATCGATCGCGCGTCCTATTTGCCCGAATTGTTACTCACTAAATCGCGATCTTCCTCTAAAGGAGGACGTGCCTGCTGCCGAAGAGGTCAATGACCCTTCAAGCACGGTTCGCCCCGGCTTCATCCCCGAGCCGGCCCGTCCCGCCACTCCCCAGGAGGCCTGGTGTCCGTTCTCCTCGAGCAGCCCGCAAGCCTGGTCGCCTACCGCCCGAACAAACCGACGGCCATGGTCGTCGTGGCCGACCCGCGCGTCCGTTCCACCGTCACCCGCCATCTGTGGGCCCTCGGAGTTCGTGACGTCATCGAGGCGTCGTCCATCGCGGAGGCACGCCCCCGCGTCGGCAACCCGCGCGACATCTGCGTTGCCGACGTCCACCTGCCCGACGGTTCCGGGCTGACCCTGCTGTCCGAGACCCGAGCCGCCGGCTGGCCGAACGGCCTCGCCCTCTCGGCCGCCGACGACATCGGCGCCGTACGCAACGCCCTCGCGGGCGGTGTGAAGGGGTACGTCGTCACCGGCACCCGTACCAACATCGGCCACCCCACCCGCCCCGGCATGGCCCCGATCGGTGCCAACGCCGCCCGTATGCACCGCCGGCCTCCCGGGTCCCCGAGCCACCCGGGCGGCTACCGCGAACTCTCCGGCCGCGAGGTGGAGGTGCTCCGCCTGGTCGCCGAGGGCCAGTCCAACAAGGCCATCGGCGTCTCGATGGGCCTCTCCGCCCTGACCGTCAAGAGCCACCTCGCCCGCATCGCCCGCAAGCTGGGCACCGGCGACCGCGCGGGTATGGTCGCGGTCGCGCTGCGGACCGGCATCATCCACTGACCCGCTCCGCGACCTCCCCTCCCCCGCCCACGAATCAGTCACACCCCCACGACTTCCCGCACCCCACCACTTTCCCGGACCCCCACGGCCTCCCTCCTCCCACGCCCCCCTGCCGGGCCGGACCGGATCACCCCCGCCGGGTTCCGCCCCGTACGGGTGGACCGGACGCGCACGGATGCCCGCCCGGCCGGTTTACGTGCATCGGAGCCCGCCGACGGAACGTTCCGTCGGCGGGCTCCGCGCATACACAGATACCCTTGG
>NZ_JBEXWB010000440.1:0-4401 GCF_040629645.1 Streptomyces sp. NPDC005899
CGGAGCGGCCGGGTCCAGCGCGGGTGCCGGGACGGCGGGGTGTGGGCCCCGTCGATCCGTACGGTTCGGGGGGCGTCGTCCCGCTCCGCCGGGACGGCCGGGTTCGCCGCGGCGCCGCGCCCACCGGCGCGGGCCTCGCGGAACGCGGCCAGCGCGGCCGCCTCGCCGGGGAGTTCCCCGGCGGAGGGACGGGGGGTCCGCACCGCGCGCAGCGCTGCCTCCAGGCGCCGGCTCCCGGCCCTGGCGTGGTCGCCGACGGGTTCGACGAAGTCGCCGCGGAGCAGGGACTCCGCCGCACTCCCGTCGAGCCACTCGTCCTGCTCGTCGGCCATCACATGTCCTTCTGCGTCCACGGACGCGAATGCGTCACACCGGCGGGCGCCGCCTCACCGTCGCGGCCGGGGCGCTGTGCGGGCACGGCGCCCAGCTCCGGTCCCGCCGCAACCGTGTCCTGCGCGGCGTGGTCGGCCCCGACCAGTTCCGCCAGCCGCCTGAGCCCCCGGTGCGCGGCCGTGCGCACCGCCCCGGGGCGCTTGCCCAGCGTCCGGGCGGCGCTCTTCGCGTCCAGGCCGACGACCACCCGGAGCACGACGGCCTCCGCCTGGTCCTGCGGCAGCTGCGCGATGAGGGACAGCGTACGGCCGGTCGCCAGGGACTCCAGAGCCTCGCCCGCCGTGTCCGAGGCGGCCGGCTCCTCCATCAGTTCGCTCTCGTCGCCGCCGGACGCGGGGCGCCTGCCCCGCATCCGTATGTGGTCGAGCGACCGGTTGCGCGCGATCCTGGCCGCCCAGCCGCGGAACCGGTCGGCGTCCCCGCTGAAGCGGTCGAGGTCACGGGCTATCTGCAACCAGGACTCGGACGCCACGTCCTCGGCGTCGGGCTCCCCCACCAGTGTCCGTATGTAGCCCAGCAACCGCGGGTGCACGGCGCGGTACACAGTACGGAAAGCGTTTTCGTCCCCGTCCTGTGCCGCGAGCACCGCGGCGGTCAGCTCCGCGTCGTCCCCCAGCACTTCCCCAACCCGCCCTGCTGATCCGTATCGCAGCTGGTCATCACTGCCGCGCCACCCTGCGCGTCCCAGCACGCTACGTGGTCGGGCGGTACCGCGTCCACGACTTGTACAACCTGCAACTGTTTCCTGACGCAGTGCGGTGTGACAGAAAACGCACTCCTGGCGCTGACATGAGTACGGGGTCGCACTGCGGCTCCGTGGAAGACGGCCGGGGCCTCTCCTGTGGGGGGTGGCGGCCCCGGTCGTCGTCCCACTCCCCCGGCTCGCGTTCCCGGTCTTCCCGACCGCGTCGGCGTCCGCGCCGAGCCGAGGCCCGGCACCCGGCTCCCGACTACCGCGTGGCGGCGGAAAGCGCTCCACCGCCTACGGCACGTGAGTGCTGTCGGCGCCGGGGCGGGACATGCGGCACGGGGTCAGCCGGAGGGCGGGGCGGCAGCAACCGGCCCGAGCGGCGACGCGGCCCGGCCGCACGGGCCGACAGGGCTGCGCCTGCCCATCAGGCCGCGCGTCCCACCTCGCAGCCGTCCTCGTCCGGACTCGTCGCCACCAGGAGCGACACGCGTCCCGTCCCTCCCTCGTGCAGCCCGGCGGCTCAGCGAGCGGACGCCCCGCCCCGGCCGTGATCGCTCTTCGGGCCGCCGTTCGGGCCGCCGTTCGCGTTGCTGTTCGCGCTGCCGTGGGAGCCTTCCCCCGCACGTCCTGCGCCCGCCGCCGCCGGGCGCCCGGTGTTCCGCGCCGTGCCGGCCGCCCCCTGCGAGCCCGGGGCCGCCGCACCCGCGGACGGCTTGCCCGCTCCCGGAGCCGGCGCACCCGCGGACGGCTTCCCGAGCAGCGCGTCACAGTACGCCGGCACCGCCGCAGGACTCCCCGCGGCCGCCGCCAGCCGCTCGGAAGCCGCTGTACCGGCGGCCTTCCCCCTGCTCACGGCCCTGCGGTACGCCGTGCAGAGGCCGGCCTCGCCCCGCGCCCGGTCACGGCCACCGACGGTGGGAGGGGGCGGGGCCGGGGTGGAGGCGGGGCCGGACGGTATCCGCGTGGGGCCGTGCGGGGTCGCGTGGCCGTCCGGATGCGGAGAAGGCTCCGCGGGCGGCGCCGAAGCAGTGGGGGCCGGACGCGGGTCACGCGGGCCGGGTCCTCCGAACAGCGCAGGCATCACCCCCGGCCCGGCAGCCACCGCGACTCCGCCCAGTGCCACCGCGGCCACCAGTCCGCCGAGCAGTGTCCGCAACCGGCGCCCGGCCCGCTGCCGGGGCCCGGGCCGCCAGTCGTCGCGCCGGCGCCGCATGCGCCGCAACGGGGAGACCGGCGCGTACGCTCCGCCGTCGCGTGCCGAGCGGAACGCGACGAGCGCCCGTTCCTCGCCTTCGCTGCGGGCCGCCGCGGGGCCTCGCCCGGGTCCGGGGGAAGGGGCCTGTCCGAGGTGGTCCGGCAGGTCCTCGGGTTCCGGCGGGGGCGGGGACGCGTGCGTCATGACGCGTCACCGGGCGTGCGCCGCTCCGGGCCCGACGCGGTCGTCCCTCCGCCGCCGCGGATCACCTGCTCGGCCAGCCGCTTGAGCCCGCGGTAGGCGGAGGTGCGCACCGCCCCCGAACGCTTGCCGAGGACCCGCGCCGTCGCCGGCCCGTCCAGGCCGACGACCACCCGCAGCAGTACCGCCTCGGCCTGTTCGCGCGGCAGGGTCCGGATCAGCGCCAGTGCGGCCTCGGTGGACAGGGCCTCCAGCGCGGCGGCCGCCGTGTCGTGCTCTCCGGGCATCTGCAGCACGTCCTGCTCCAGCAGCGCGGTGCGCGGCCGGCGGGCCTGTCTCCGTAAGTGGTCGAGCGCGCGGTGACGGCCGATCATCGCCGTCCAGCCCCGGAAGCCGGCGCCGTCGCCGCGGAAGCGCCCCAGGTCCCGGGCGATCTCGAGCCAGGCGTCGGAGGCGACGTCCTCGGCGTCCTCACCGACGAGGCCCCGTACGTAACCGAGGAGACCCGGATGCACGATCCGGTAGGCGACGGCGAAGGCGTCCTCGTCACCCTGCTGGGCACGCTCGACGGCAGCGGTGAGCTCGGCGTCGTACGACCGCCCGCGACGCTGCTCCCCGCCCTTGCCCACACATCTCCACTCGGCGCCTGGTCGCGGCACCCGTCTCCGTGCCGTCGTCCGGCCCGGTGGCGCCCGCCCATCTCCCTCTGCGCCGAAGCGGGCGGAAACGTCACAGGGTTCCCGGGCATACGGGCGTTCCGCCGCACCTGACGGCCCGGCTCCGCAGGCGCGGAGGCCGTCCTCCCGCCCCCGGACCGCAGGCGCGGAAGACGTCCCCGCCCTGGGCCGGTCCGTGTGCGGTCCGGCTCAGGCGCGGCCACGGGTCCGGCGTGCCATCACCGCGCGCAGGACACGGCGGCCCTCGGTCGACAGGTCGAGCACCCGGAGCAGACCCGCCCCGCTGCCGACCGTGCCCGAGGTCTCGGCGAGCACCTCCAGGATCCGGATCTGCCGGCGCAGCTCGCCCGTGAGGAGCGGGCCGCCACCCTCGGGAGCGTCCGTGCGGCAGCGCAGCAGCAGTCCGGAGCCGTCCACGTCCCCGCCCGGGGCGTCGAACCGCCGGTGGACGTCCAGGGCCACGTAGGAGCAGGCGTCGGCCCATTCCCGCAACGGCCCCGCGGTGAAGTCGGAGGGCGCGGCCGCCAGCATCGCGCGGACCTGGACGGCCGTGGCGTCCGTGACGTCCACGTCCTCGACGGCCTCCCGGACGGCCGCCAGCCGGCCGGCCCATTCCTGACCGTCCTCGCAGCTCGCCCAGAGCGGGCGCAGGGGCTCCGGCGCGTCACCGTCGGTGAGCAGCGGCAGGCAGCGGTCCAGGCAGGCGACGCCGCTCGCGGCCAGCCCCCGCTCGTCGGCAAGAGCGATCAGCTCCAGCAGGCTCATGGACGTCTCCCCTCGGTCCGGAAGCCGGCGCTGCCGGGGGAACCGACTCGGCCGGGACACAGCGGGACGCTGTGCTTCCTGTTACCGCGTACTGCGCCAGATGGCCGAAAAGCGTCACTCTTTCGACAAGGGAGGCGTCGCGGAGGCCGACCCGACCGGACACGGGAAGCACGGACCACCAGGGAAAAGGAGGGCGAACCCTGCTGCGGTACACCTTCCCGGCCGGCCGCCGCAGCGGAGCCGGGGCAGCGTCCTTCCGGGCACCGTGACCGGTTTCCGCCCTGCCCGGACGCGGAGCAACGGGGCGGTGCAGGGCCGCGCAGCGGACGCAGCGTCCGGTCGCGTCGGCGACGGGTCTCGTCCCGCAGGTGGTCCGGAGCATGGTGGTGGAGCCCCCGGAGGCGCGGATCGCGGCACCGGGCGGGCCCCCCCCCCCCCGGGGGGCGGGCGGGCGGGTGGGGGGGGGGAGTTGGGGGCGC
>NZ_JBEXWB010000441.1:0-4385 GCF_040629645.1 Streptomyces sp. NPDC005899
CCCTCGCTTTGGTCCGGACACCCCGGGGCGGTACGGTCGACGGTCGTAGAGCACGTAGAGAAAGGGCGTCGATGGCGATTGCCAAGGCCGAACGGCTGATGAACCTGGCGCTGTGCCTGCTGGGTACCCGTCGCCCGCTCAGCAAGCGTGAACTCCGCGGGTCCATCGAGGCCTATCTGGAAGCCGGCACGGACGAGTCCTTCAACCGGATGTTCGAGCGGGACAAGGACGATCTGCGCGAGCTCGGCCTCGTCATCGAGACGGTGGAGAACCTGGACGGGGACACCGGCTACCTCGCCCGCCGCGACAGCAACCGGCTGCCCCCCATCACGCTGGACGCCGAGGAGGCCGCCGCCCTCGGACTCGCCGCCAAGGTCTGGCAGCAGGCCCGCCTCGCCGGGGCCGCCAGCGGCGCGCTGCAGAAGCTCCGGGCCGCCGGAATGCCCGAGACCGGGGACGCCTACGAGGTGCACAGCGCCCTGGAGCCCCGCATCCCGGTCCACGAGGCGGCCTTCGAGCCGCTGATGCTCGCGTGCCGCGACCGCCGCCCGGTCACCTTCGACTACCGCAAGGCCAACGCCGCCCGCCCCGAACAGCGCCAGGTCGAACCCTGGACGCTGGAGTGCTGGCGCGGCCACTGGTACCTGGCCGGATGGGATCGCGGACGGGGAGCCGAACGCGTGTTCCGCCTGTCCCGGATCTCCGGGAAGGTGCGCTCCCGGGCCGGAGTGTTCTCCGCCCCGGTGCCCGACGTCGTCACCGTCCGCGAGACCGTGGAGAGCTGGGCCGGCGAGACCGCGACCAGGACCGCCCGGATCAGGCTGCGCAAGGGGGCCGGCTACCCGCTGCGGTCCCGTGCGATATCGCTCCGGGAGCTCGGCGACGGCTGGGAGGAGCTGGAGATCCCGTACGGACACGGACTGGACGCCTGGCTCGTCGAGTTCGGGCCGGACGTCGTCGTGAGCGAACCCGCCGATCTGCGGGCCGATGTGATGGACCGGCTGCGCGCCGTGGCCAAGGACTGAGGGGACGCCCGCCCGTGGCCACCAACGCCATCGACCAGACCCGCCGGATGCTCTCCCTGGTGACCTACCTGCGTGAGCGCCCCGGCGCGCACGTCCAGGACGTCGCCCGGGCCTTCGGGATCACCGAGGACGAGCTGATCTCCGACCTCGACGTACTCCCCATGTGCGGCACCAGCTTCCGCGGCGGTGACCTCCTGGACATCGACACCGACGGCGACCGCATCTGGTGGCACAACCCGGACGACGTCGCCGAGCCCCTGCGGCTCGCCGCCGACGAGGCCACCGCCCTGCTCGTCGCCGCCCGCGCCGTCGCCACACTGCCCGGGCTGCGCGAGAGCGACCGGCAGGCGCTGGTGCGCGCGACCGCGAAGCTGGAGACCGCGGCCGGCGAGGTGGGGGCGGCGAGTTCCCGGCTCTCGGTCACCTTCGAGTCCGAGGGCGGCGTCTTCGCGGAGGTGGACCGGGCCATCTCCGAGCGGCGCCGGCTCTGGCTGCGCTACTACTCGCCCGCCCGTGACGAGCTCACCGAGCGCGAGGTGGACCCGATCAGGCTGTTCGCCGTCGGCCACACCTACATGGAGGGCTGGTGCCGGCTGTCCGAGGCGCGGCGCACCTTCCGGCTCGACCGGGTCGCCGAGATCCGCCTGCTCGACGCACCGTCGGCGCCGCCCGAGCTGGAGCTGCGGGACCTCTCCGAAGGGCTGGTGCAGCCGGCGGCCGAGGACCCGGAGGTCGTGATCGAGGTGGGACCCGGCGGACGATGGGTCGCCGAGTACTACCCGCACGACAGCGCCGAGGAGCTCCCCGACGGCGGCATGCGGATCACCCTGCGCACCCCGGACCCGGCCTCGCTGCGCCGCCTGGCGCTGCGGCTGGGCGGCGAGGGGCGCATCACGGCACCGCGGGAACTGGCCGAGAGCGCCCGGACGGCGGCCCGCGAGGCACTGGCCGCCTACGACGGCGTGCTCTGAGCGGCCGTCCGCACGTGCACGGAGGAGACGGAGGTCACATGACGGGAACACCACAGGGGCGTAGCGGGCCGGTCCCGGTCCCGGTGGCCGCCGCCGTACGGTTCAGGGCCGCCTGCCCGGACTGCCGCGGGCGGTTCGAGCTCGCCGCCGGGTCCCTGCGCCTGGCGATAGGGGCCAGCCGCCGCACGACCTTCTACTCCTTCACCTGTCCCGAGTGCGGCTCCGCCGTCCGCAAGCCGGCCGGGGAGCGCATCGTCGAACTCCTCACCGGCGGTGGCGTGCGGTCGCTGCGCCTCCACACCGCCGCCCGCTGACCCGGCGGTGACGACACACGGATCGAGGCTCGTCCATGTTCTGGCCCATGCTCGCCATCGCCCTCGGATTCCTCGGCCTCGCCGTACTGGGCGTCCTGGCCGTGAAGGTGTTCGTGGAAGCCCGACGGCTCGGCGCACAGGTGGCGGAGACCACCCGGCGCATCAACCGGGCGGCCGAGGACCTCGAACGAGCGGCCACCACGCTCGCGGACACCGGCGAGGCCCTGCGGTAGGGGAGCGCCCCTCCTGATCCGCGGGTCCGAGGGGTACGCTGCTGAGGTCGGCCCAGGCAGGGAGGTGGGGGCCGCAAGCGGGAGTACGCACGGGCATTGCCTCGTGTTTACCCCCGCGGGTTACGATCGCTGCCAGCGCGAAGGTCGGACGTCTGTCCCTCCGAACGGGTAGCGAGCCCACCCTCCAGTCGCCTCAGTGAGAAGGAAGTCGCACATGATCATCGGCAATCTGAAGCCCCTCGAGATCGTTCTGATCATCGCTGTCATCCTGCTGCTCTTCGGTGCCAAGAAGCTCCCCGACATGGCGCGTTCGCTCGGCAAGTCGGCCCGCATCCTCAAGAGCGAGGCCAAGGCCATGAAGAAGGACGACGCGGAACCCGCGGCGCCCACCACGGAGACCGTCGCGGACGCCACCCCGCAGGCGACCACCGCCCGGACGATCCAGGCCGCCCCGGGGGACGTCACCAGCTCCCGCCCGGTCGGCGAGGCCAAGCCCACCACCCAGAGCTGACAGCTGATCCGCACCACCGGCAGCTGCCGCACGAGACGAGGGAAGTGGGTTGCTCAAGTCTGCCCGCAAGCAGGAGAAGGACGACGAGGGGCGGATGCCCCTCCTCGATCACCTGCGTGAGCTGCGCAACCGACTGCTGAAGTCGGTCCTGGCCATCGTGGTCGCCGTCATCGCGGCAGCGTTCTTCCAGAAGGAAATCTTCGAGTTCCTGATGAAGCCGATCCTGGACTCGGTCGGCTGCAAGAACGGCGCCGTGACCATGGTCAACGGCCGGCCGTGCGCGGAGATGACCACCAACGGTCTGCTCTCCCCCTTCACCATCGCGCTGAAGGTGTCCCTCATGACCGGCGTGCTGGTGGCCACCCCCGTGTGGCTGTACCAGCTCTGGGCCTTCGTGGCACCCGGCCTGCACAAGCAGGAGAAGCGCTACTCGATCGCCTTCGTCGCCGCCGGGGTCCCGCTCTTCGTCGCCGGCGCCTACCTCGCGTACTCGATCCTGCCGCAGACCGCCGAGATCATGCTCGGCTTCACCCCCGACAACGTGCGCAACCTGCTGCCGCTCGACGACTTCCTCGACCTGATCACCCGCATGGTGATCGTGTTCGGGCTCGCCTTCGAACTACCGCTGCTGCTCATCCTGCTCAACATGACCGGCGTCCTGTCCGGCGCCCGCATGCTGCGCTGGTGGCGCGGGATGCTGGTCGGGCTCACGGCCTTCGCCGCGATCGCCACCCCGGGTGGGGAGCCCATCTCGATGCTCCTGCTGGCCGGCCCGCTCGCCGTCCTCTACTTCATCGCCGTGGGCGTCTCCCTGCTCAACGACAAGCGCAGGCGGCGCTCGAACCCGGACGCCGAGCTCGACGACGACGAGGCGTCGAGGCTGGACCTGACTCCCGAGGCCGTCGGCGCGGTGGAGCCGGTGTCCTCCCGGGCCGCCCTGCCCGAGCAGGCCGGCTCGGGTGCGGACGGCGGGCGCTCGCACCGGCTCAACGGTTACGACGACATCACCTGACCTTGTAGGGTCCCCGGGTGACCAGCGAGATCACCCTCTTCGTCAATCCCACCGCGGGAAGCGGCCGGGGCGCGCGAGCCGCGCAGCCGGCCGCTTCCGCGTTGCGGGACGCCGGATTCTCCGTACGGACCATCCTCGGCGAGGACGCCGGTGACGCCCTGCGGCGGGCCCGGGACGCGGTGGCCCGGGGGACGGGGGCGCTCGTGGCCGTGGGCGGGGACGGCCTGGTGTCCCTCGCCCTCCAGGCCGTGGCGGGGACGGAGACGCCCCTGGGCGTCGTCGCCGTCGGTACCGGCAACGACTTCGCCCGCGCCCTCGG
>NZ_JBEXWB010000442.1:0-4379 GCF_040629645.1 Streptomyces sp. NPDC005899
CCACCCACTCCGCCGCGTCTTCCGCCCGGCGCGTCGCCGCCCGCACGCGTCGCCGCGCCCGGCTCCCGATCGGCCCCTCACGGCCCATGACGGCTTACCTCCGGCCTGCCCCGGTTCGCCCGCGCACCGCTGCCCTCGGACGCCCCGCGCGATGCCGTTACTGATCGTTCGTCCCACCGTATTGACCGTCGTCGGGGAGTGACGTACGGTCACGGCGATTCACGTACACGAACTCGGTTCATGCTGCGGATTACGACGCCGGAGCCGGGGATGGTTTTCACCACCGCACCAACCACCGACAGGTGCCTGCGGAGGATACCGCAGGCGGTGAAAGGAATACCTAGTGCGCACAGAGAATCAGCTGGTCAGAAGGCGAGGCGGCCGTGCGGCCGCCGCCCTGGTCGCCGCCGTCTCACTCCTCGTCGCCGGCCTCACGGCCCTCTTCGCGACCGGCACCGCGTCGGCGGCCCCCGCCGCAGGCTCGTACAGACTGGCAAACGCCGCGAGCGGACTGTGTCTGGAGGTCCCGGGGTCCGCCACGTCCGCCGGCGTCCAGCTCGCCCAGAGCGCGTGCGACGGCGGGGCCGACCAGACGTGGAAGCTCACGGCATCCGGCAGCGGCTACACGCTGGCCGCCTCGCACAGCGCCAAGTGCGCCGGGATCCGGGGCGCCTCGACCAGCGCGGGCAAGGCGGTGGAGCAGCAGACCTGCGGCGGCGGCGCGACGCAGGTCTGGACACTGACGGCGGTCAGCGGCTCCACCTACCGGGTCGTCAACAGCAACGGCGGCAAGTGCCTGAACGTGAAGGACGGTTCGACCGCGGCCGGCGCCCTGGTCCAGCAGAACTCCTGCGACTCGGTCGCGAGCAAGAACTGGACCTTCACCGCCTCCGGCACGGTCCCCACGGACCCGCCCACCGATCCGACCGACCCGCCCACCGATCCCACGGACCCGCCCACCGACCGGCCGTCGTGGCCGACGGCGAACGGCAGCCAGGCCGTGTCCTCCACCATCAAGGTCTCGGGCACCTACGACGGGGGCATGAAGCGCCTGTACGGCAGCGGTGACCTGGGCAGCGGCGGCCAGGACGAGGACCAGCCGGCCCTGATCGAGCTCGCGGACGGTGCCACGCTGCAAAACGTCATCCTCGGCGCCCCGGCCGCGGACGGTGTGCACTGCTCGGGGGCGTGCACCATCAAGAACGTCTGGTGGGAGGACGTGGGTGAGGACGCCGCGACCTTCCGCGGCAGCTCGTCCTCCACGGTCCGCACGGTCGACGGCGGCGGCGCCAGGCTGGCGGAGGACAAGGTGTTCCAGCACAACGGTGCCGGCACCCTGGTCGTCAGGAACTTCCAGGTCCAGGACTTCGGGAAGCTGGTGCGCTCGTGCGGCAACTGCTCCTCGCAGTACGCCCGTCACATCCAGCTGCAGAACATCTGGGTGACCACCCCCGGTGACACCCTGGTCGGCATCAACACCAACTACGGCGACACCGCCCGGTTCTCGGACATCGCGATCTACGACGACGGCGGCCGCGACCTCGACATCTGCACCAAGTACAAGGGCACGACCAGCGGCGAGCCCAGCAAGATCGGGACGGGTGCGGACGGCACCAACTGCATCTACTCCTCGTCCGACATCAGCTACGTGGACTGAGGCGTCCCCGCGGACCGGCCCCGCTCCTCCCGTGCGACGGGAGGAGCGGGGCCTTTCCGCGTCAGCGGGTCTCGGAGATCCGGCCGTCGGCGACCTCGACACGCCGGGTCGTGCGGACGGCGTCGAGCATGCGCCGGTCGTGCGTGACGAGCAGCAGTGTCCCGGTGTACGCGTCCAGGGCCGCCTCCAGCTGTTCGATCGCCGGCAGGTCGAGGTGGTTCGTCGGCTCGTCCAGCACCAGCAGGTTGACGCCTCTGCCCTGGAGGAGCGCGAGACCCGCCCGGGTGCGTTCACCGGGCGAGAGGGTCGTGGCGGGGCGCAGCACGTGCTCGGCGCGCAGGCCGAACTTGGCGAGCAGGGTCCGCACCTCGGCCGGTTCGGTGTCGGGGACGGCCGCGCAGAAGGCGTCCAGCAGGCTCTCCGTGCCGTGGAACAGCTTGCGGGCCTGGTCGACCTCGCCCACCACGACGCCCGAACCGAGCGAGGCGTGGCCCGCGTCGAGCGGGAGCCGTCCGAGGAGCGCGGCCAGCAGCGTGGACTTGCCCGATCCGTTGGCCCCCGTGACGGCGACCCGGTCGGCCCAGTCGATCTGCAGGGTGACGGGCCCGAAGGAGAAGTCGCCGCGGACGACGGCGGCGTCGCGGAGGGTGGCGACGACCGAGCCGGAGCGCGGGGCGGAGGCGATCTCCATCCGCAGCTCCCACTCCTTGCGGGGCTCCTCGACGACGTCGAGGCGCTCGATCATGCGCTGCGTCTGCTTGGCCTTCGCCGCCTGCTTCTCGCTGGCCTCGCTGCGGAACTTGCGGCCGATCTTGTCGTTGTCGGTGGCCTTGCGCCGGGCGTTCTTGACGCCCTTGTCCATCCAGCCCCGCTGCATCTGGGCGCGGCCTTCGAGCGCGGAGCGCTTGTCGGCGTACTCCTCGAACTCCTCGCGGGCGTGCGCGCGGGCCCGCTCCCGCTCCTCCAGGTAGGAGGCGTATCCGCCACCGTAGAGGTTGATCTGCTGCTGGGCCAGGTCGAGTTCCAGGACCTTGGTCACCGTGCGCATGAGGAACTCGCGGTCGTGGCTGACGACCACGGTGCCGGCCCGGAGCCCGGAGACGAAGCGCTCGAGCCGCTCCAGGCCGTCGAGGTCGAGATCGTTGGTGGGTTCGTCGAGCAGGAAGACGTCGTAGCGGGACAGCAGGAGCGAGGCGAGGCCGGCGCGGGCCGCCTGCCCTCCGGAGAGTGCGGTCATCGGCAGGTCCAGGCCGACCGTGAGCCCGAGGTCGGCGGCGATCTCCTCGGCCCGCTCGTCCAGATCCGCGCCGCCGAGGGCGAGCCAGCGCTCCAGGGTGTCGGAGTACGCGTCGTCGGCGCCGGGCGCCCCGTCCACCAGGGCCTGGGTCGCGGCGTCCATCGCGGCCTGGGCCTCGGCGACACCGGTGCGGCGCGCGAGGAACTCCCGCACGGACTCCCCCTCGCGGCGCTCGGGCTCCTGCGGGAGGTGCCCGACGGTGGCGGTGGGCGGGGAGAGCCGCAGCTCGCCCTCCTCGGGCCGGTCGAGACCGGCGAGCAGGCGGAGCAGCGAGGATTTGCCGGCGCCGTTGGCTCCGACGAGACCGATCACGTCGCCGGGCGCGACGACGAGGTCGAGTCCGGCGAAGAGGGTGCGGTCACCGTGCCCGGCGGCGAGTTCCTTGGCGACGAGGGTGGCAGTCATCAGGGTGCCGATCCTAACGAACCGGAGCGGGCGCCCTCGCGCCGGACGGCGGGTGCGACGATGGCCCGCGTGGCCTCGGCGTCCGGGGCGCCGGGAAGGGGTGGGTGCGGTGACGGATGTGATCGTGGTGGGCGGCGGGGTCAGCGGGCTGACCACCGCCCTCCTGCTGGCCGAGCGCGGCCACCGGGTACGGGTCTGGTCCCGGGACGCGGCGTCGGACACCACGTCGGCGGTGGCGGGGGCGCTGTGGTGGCCGTACCGGATCGAGCCCGCCGCCCTCGTGGGTGACTGGTCGCTCCGGACGCTCGGCGTGTACGAGGAGCTGGCCGAGACGCCCGGGGAGACGGGGGTCCGGATGGTCGCCGGGGTGCACGGCGGTGAGCGGCTGTCCGCGCTCGGTCCCTGGGCGCGCCGCCTCAAGGACGTGTCCGAGGTGCCGGAGGGGCTGCGGGTGACGCTGCCCCTGCTCGACATGCCCGTCCACCTCGGCTGGCTGGAGGCCCGGCTGGCCGCGGCCGGCGGCACGGTGGAGCGGCGGACGGTGCACGGGTTCGGCGAGGCCGCGGCCGAGGCGCCCGTCGTCGTCGACTGTGCGGGGCTCGGCGCGCGGGATCTGGCCCCGGACCCCGGGGTGCGCCCGGTGCGGGGCCAGTTGGTGGTGGTGGAGAACCCGGGCATCGAGGAGTGGTACGCACGGGCCGATCCGGTGTCGAGTGCGACGACGTATCTCTTCCCGCAGCCGGGCGGCCTGGTGCTGGGCGGGACGGCCGAGACGGACGACGAGCGCACGGAACCCGATCCGGCCACGGCCGAGGAGATCGTGGCGCGGTGCGCTCGGGTGCGGCCGGAGATCGCCGGGGCCAGGATCATCGGCCACCGGGTGGGATTGCGGCCCGCCCGGGAGGCGGGGGTGCGGATCGAGGCGGAGAGGCTGGCGGGCGGGGCTCTGCTGGTGCACAACTACGGCCACGGGGGTGCGGGCGTGACGGTGGCCAGGGGCTGCGCCCGCGCGGCGGCCCG
>NZ_JBEXWB010000443.1:0-4363 GCF_040629645.1 Streptomyces sp. NPDC005899
GTGGCCCCGTCGGGTTGCAGGAAGCCCGCGGCGGCGACGACGGCGGCCATCGCCGCGGCCGTGGCGAGCCAGTGCACCGGTTTGGCGTCGGTGTGCGCGAGGTCCGGGAGCGCGGAGGTCTGCACGCGGTATGTCTCCTGTGGTTCTGGAGGCCTGGGCAGGCGGTGCCGAGCGGAGCCGGCGGCCAGGGGGTGGCCAGCATCGTGCCACACCTCACACCGCAGGGGAACGCCGGGGTCGCCACCGGCCGGACGCGAAGGCGCCGCCGCCGGGCTCCGGGTAGGTCCCGGGAGCCCGGCGGCGGCGTCCGTGCCGGTACGCGGTGCGGGATCAGTCGCGGCCGGCGGATCCGCTCCGGCTGCCCGGTCCGTCGTAGTCCTCACCGTAGGCGCCCTTGGACGGGCGGCGGCGGCGCAGCGGGGCCTCGACGCCGTCTGCGAGCCGGCGGGCGGTGACGAGGAAGCCGGTGTGGCCGATCATCCGGTGGTCGGGCCGGACGGCCAGGCCCTCGACGTGCCAGTTGCGGATCATCGACTCCCAGGGCTGCGGTTCGGCGAAGCAGCCGATCTCCCGGATGGACTCGACGGTCCGCGAGAGCTGGGTGGTGGTGGCGACGTACGCGCAGAGGATCCCGCCGGGCACGAGCGCCTTGGAGACGGCTTCGAGGCACTCCCACGGGGCGAGCATGTCCAGGACGACACGGTCGACGTCGGTGTCCGAGAGGTTGTCCTGGAGGTCGCCGACGGTGAGCTGCCAGGCCGGGTGCGGGGACCCGAAGTAGCGCTCGACGTTCTGCCGGGCGATCTCGGCGAAGTCCTCGCGGCGCTCGTACGAGTGCAGCATGCCCTGCTCGCCGATGGCGCGCAGGAGGAAGGTGCTGAGGGCTCCGGAGCCGACGCCGGCTTCGACGACGCGTGCGCCGGGGAAGATGTCGCCGAAGGCCAGGATCTGCCCCGCGTCCTTCGGGTAGACCACGGCGGCGCCGCGGGGCATGGACAGGACGTAGTCGGGGAGCAGGGGGCGCAGCGCCAGGTAGGCGACGTTTCCCGTGGTACGGACAACACTGCCCTCGGGAGCACCGATCAGCTCGTCGTGCGGGAAAGAACCCTTGTGGGTGTGGAAGTTCTTTCCGGCTTCGAGCGTGAAGGTGTAGTGGCGTCCCTTGGGGTCGGTGAGCTGGACCTGGTCCCCGACTGTGAATGGGCCGCGACGGCGGGCGGCACCGGTCGGTTCGGACATGTGACCAGCCTACCGGTATTCACGGGCCCCTCTTCCGGGGGCCGCGGCCTGCCGGGCCGTCTCCGGGCGGGGCGTCAGGACGCGGGGCGGGCCATGGCCGCGACGAAGGCGCGTTCGACGTCGGCGGTGGAGAGGACGCCGTAGATCTCACCGGTCTCCTCGACCACCAGGTACTCGGTCGCCGGAGTCGCCTTGAGCCGGTCGAGGAGCGCTTCGCCGGCCAGTTCGGCCGGGACCCGCATGCCGTCGGTGATGTCCTGGGCGAGGCCGCTGACGGCGACCCAGGGACGGCGGTGTTCCGGGACGCCGACGATGGCGGCCTCGCGGACGACCCCCTTGGGATCGCCGTGACCGTCGACGACGACGAGGGCGCGGGCACCCGCCTCGTTGGCCCGGCGGAGGGCCTCGGAGAGCGGGGTGGCGGACTCGACGGGCACGGCACGCCGTGTCAGGGTGCGGGCCCGCAGGTCGGGGAGGTGCTCACGGAGCCGGGCCATGCGCAGGCTGTTGCCGGCTCCGGTCCAGATGATGCCGGCGAGGATCGCCGCGAGCAGGGCGTCCGTCACGGTCTCCACTCCGCTGATCTCGCTCGTGGCGTTGCCGAGGGCACCGGTGTGGGTGAGGAGCGGGAGGCCGATGAGGACGGTGACGGCCAGGCCCCGGCCGACCCAGGCCGCGGCGACGGTGCCGCTCATGGGCTTGCCCGTGATCTTCCAGACGACGGCGCGCAGCATCCGTCCGCCGTCCAGGGGAAGGCCCGGGAGCAGGTTGAAGGCGGCGACGATGAGGTTGGAGATCATCAGTCCGGCGAGGAGCACCCCCGGGACGGTGCCCGCTTCGACGAACTGGAGCGCGACGTAGAAGACACCGCCGAGGACGAGGGAGAGAAGAGGGCCCACGAAGGCCAGGACGAATTCGCGTCCGGGCGTCTCGCTCTCCTTCTCGATCTCGGAGACGCCCCCGAAGAACTGGAGCTGGATGCGCCGGACGGGCAGCTTGTAGCGCAGCGCGGCGACGGTGTGGGCCAGCTCGTGCACGAGCACGGACGCGTAGAAGGCGATCGCGAAGAAGAGCGCGACCAGGTACCGGGCCGTGCCGAGCCCGGGCAGGACGCGGTCGAGCTGGCCGCCGAACACCCAGGTGATCAGCGCGGCGACGACGAACCAGCTGGGCGCCACGTACACGGGTACGCCGAAGGGGCGGCCCATGAGGAGGCCGCCGCCGGGATCCTCCGGGCGCCGCGGCGTGCCCTTCCCGGGTCCGGTGCCGGGGTCCTTCCCCCCTGCGCCGGGCTGGGGGCGCCCGCTGTCGCCGCTCTCGTCCACGGGATCCCTTCGGGTCGGTGGCGTCTGCCACGATCATGCAGTGTGCGAGCTCTGTGGTCGATGGTATGCCGCCGGTGTCGGTGGCGGGCCGTAGGGTCTGACGACATGACCTCCGTACCGCGCCCGCCTCGGCCACCCTCGTCGCTGTCGCCCTCGCGCGCGAGCGATTTCATGCAGTGCCCCCTGCTCTACCGGTTCCGGGTGATCGACAAGCTGCCCGAGAAGCCCAGCGAGGCGGCTACGCGGGGCACCCTGGTCCACGCCGTGCTCGAGCGGCTGTTCGACGTCCCGGCGGAGGACCGTACGGCCCCGCGGGCCAAGGCGCTGATTCCCGGCCAGTGGGACCGGCTGCTCGAGTCGAAGCCCGAGCTGTCCGGGCTCTTCGCCGACGACGCGGACGGTGAGCGGCTCGCCGGTTGGCTGAGCCAGGCCGAGCAGCTCGTGGAGCGGTGGTTCTCGCTGGAGGACCCGACCCGCCTGGAGCCGGCCGAGCGGGAGCTCTTCGTCGAGACGGAGCTCGATTCGGGGCTCCGGCTGCGCGGGGTGATCGACCGCGTCGACGTCGCCCCGACGGGCGAGGTCCGGATCGTGGACTACAAGACGGGCAAGGCACCGAGGCCGGAGTACGCGGAGAGCGCGCTCTTCCAGATGAAGTTCTACGCGCTGGTCGTCCGGCGTCTGAAGAACGTGGTGCCGCGCCGGCTCCAGCTGGTCTACCTCGGCAGCGGGGACGTGCTCACCTACGATCCCGTCCCGGCCGACCTGGACCGGGTGGAGTGCAAGCTGCTGGCGCTGTGGGAGGCGATCCGGCTGGCCACCGAGACGGGCGAGTGGCGGCCGAGGCCGACCAAGCTGTGCGGCTGGTGCGACCACCGGGCGGTCTGTCCGGAGTTCGGCGGGACTCCCCCGGTCTATCCCCTGTCGGTCCGCCCGGCGGAGGTGGTGGAAGGTGTGCAGGGCACAATGGAGCCGGTCCGGGCCGAGGCCGGCCGGCCGGCGGCCGTAGAAGGCCCCTGAAGGAGATTCCGTGGCAATCCGCGTCCTGCTGGTCGATGACCAACCGCTGCTCCGCACCGGTTTCCGGATGATCCTGGAGGCGGAGGGCGACCTCGCGGTGGTCGGCGAGGCCGGTGACGGCCTCCAGGCCATCGACCAGGTGCGCGCGCTCCAGCCCGACGTCGTCCTGATGGACATCCGGATGCCTCGGATGGACGGCGTCGAGGCGACCCGCCAGATCACGGGCCCCGGGCGCGACGGCCCGGCGAAGGTGCTGGTGCTGACCACCTTCGACCTCGACGAGTACGTCGTGGAGGCGCTGCGCGCGGGTGCCAGCGGCTTCCTGCTGAAGGACGCTCCGGCCCACGAGCTGGTCCAGGCCATCCGGGTGGTGGCCGCGGGGGAGGCGATGCTCGCGCCGAGCATCACGCGCCGGCTGCTCGACAAGTACGCGGACCACCTGCCGTCCGGCGAGGACTCCGTGCCGGACGCCCTGCAGACGCTCACCGACCGTGAGGTCGAAGTGCTGAAACTGGTGGCGCGCGGTCTGTCCAACGCGGAGATCGCGGCCGATCTCTTCGTGAGCGAGACGACGGTGAAGACCCATGTCGGCCACGTCCTGACCAAGCTGGGTCTGCGCGACCGCGTGCAGGCGGCCGTCTACGCCTACGAGAGCGGCCTGGTGCGTCCCGGCGCCCAGTGAGCGCGGCGGGGAGACGCAACGGCGATGGGGGGCGGGGGGGGGGGGCCGGACCGCATGGCCGGTTCAGGGGGGGTGCGGTGGGGGGGGCGCGGCCCCGCAC
>NZ_JBEXWB010000444.1:0-4351 GCF_040629645.1 Streptomyces sp. NPDC005899
CGGACCTCTCGGTGAGGTCCGGGGCCGCGGTGCGTACGGGGTGGGTGCGGGGACGGCTCAGTCGTCGGAGGCGTCCGGGTCCTCGTCCGGCCCGGCGGGCGGGTCGGCGGGCGGGTCCGCGTCCTTCCGGCGACCGGTCTCCGGGCGCCCCGGCTCCGGCCGCTGGGGCCTGGGCGGCCGGGTGCGGCCGCTCGACGGGTCCCTGAGGTAGGACGCGTCACCGCTCTCCGTCGCGTGCCCGCCCGGCGCCTGTCCGGGGCCGCCGACGTCACGGCGCCTGAGATACCGCTCGAACTCCCGGGCGATGGCCTCCCCGGATGCCTCGGGCAGCTCCGCGGTGTCCCGGGCCTCCTCCAGCGTCTGCACGTACTCCGCCACCTCGCTGTCCTCGGCCGCCAGCTGGTCGACACCGAGCTGCCAGGCGCGGGCGTCCTCGGGCAGTTCGCCCAGAGGGATGCGCAGCCCGAGCAGGTCCTCCAGGCGGTTCAGGAGAGCCAGGGTCGCCTTCGGGTTCGGCGGTTGCGAGACGTAGTGCGGTACCGCGGCCCACAGGCTGACGGCGGGCACGCCCGCGTGGGTGCAGGCCTCCTGGAGGATGCCCACGATGCCGGTGGGGCCCTCGTACTTGGTCTCCTCCAGATCCATGGTCCTCGCCAGGTCCGGGTCCGAGGTCACGCCACTGACCGGCACCGGCCGGGTGTGCGGGGTGTCGCCGAGCAGCGCCCCCAGGACCACGACCATCTCGACGCCCAGCTCGTGGGCGAAGCCGAGGATCTCGTTGCAGAACGACCGCCACCGCATGGAGGGTTCGATACCGCGGACCAGCACGAGGTCGCGGGGTTTCTCCCCGCCGACGCGGACCACCGAGAGCCGCGTGGTGGGCCACACGACCTTGCGTGTCCCGCCGTCCAGCCACACCGTGGGGCGGTTGACCTGGAAGTCGTAGTAGTCCTCGGCGTCGAGCGCCGCGAACACCTCGCCCTTCCATTCCCGGTCCAGGTGCCCGACCGCTGTGGAGGCGGCGTCACCGGCGTCGTTCCAGCCTTCGAACGCGGCCACCATGACCGGGTCGATCAGCTCGGGTACTCCCTCGAGCTCGATCACCCAGGCCTCCTTCCGAAGTTCCCTTGCGTACGGACCAACCTTACGGCTTCCGGCCGCCGCGGCCGTAGCCCGTTTGCGTGCGCGGGAGAACCGTGCGGGGGTTGATTCGTCCGATCTGTACGCGGCTGCCGGCGGGCCGGACCGGCCGAGGGCCTGGACTCAAGGGCGTGCGGACGCTATACATCGGATGACAGCCAGAGATCCGATGTTATTTCCAGGGGCGCACATGAGCCGTACCGTCACGCACGTCGAGGTCCAGGACATCCGGTTCCCCACCTCGGAACAGCTCGACGGCTCCGACGCCATGAACCCGGACCCCGACTACTCGGCCGCGTACGTCGTGCTGCGTACGGACGGCGACGGCGCCGAGGGGCACGGCTTCTGCTTCACGATCGGCCGTGGCAACGATGTCATGGCCGCCGCCATCGAAGCCCTCCGCCCCGCCCTCGTGGGGCGCCCCGCACCGCGTACCGCGGCCGACCTGGCCGCCCTGTACCGCGAGGTGACGCACGACTCCCAACTGCGGTGGCTGGGACCCGAGAAGGGGGTGATGCACATGGCGGCCGGCGCGGTCGTCAACGCGGCCTGGGACCTGGCGGCGAAACAGGCGGGTCTGCCGGTCTGGCGGTTCCTCGCCGGAATGACCCCCGAAGAGCTCGTCTCCCTCGTCGACTTCCGCTACCTCACCGACGCGCTCACCCCCGAGGAGGCGCTCGCCCTCCTGCGCGCCGCCGAACCCGGGCGCGCCGGGCGGACCGAACGGCTGCTGGCCGAGGGCTACCCGGCCTACACCACCTCACCCGGCTGGCTGGGTTACGACGACGCCAAGCTCGTCCGGCTGGCCCGCGAGGCCGTGGCCGACGGCTTCACCCACATCAAGCTGAAGGTCGGCGCCGATCTGCACGACGACGTCCGCAGACTCGCCCTCGCCCGCGAGGCGGTCGGCCCCGGCATCCGGATCGCCGTCGACGCCAACCAGCGCTGGGACGTCCCGGCCGCGGTGGAGTGGATGACCGCCCTCGCACCGTACGACCCGTACTGGATCGAGGAGCCGACCAGTCCCGACGACGTACTCGGCCACGCGGCCATCCGCGCGGGGCAGCCGGTGAAGGTCGCCACCGGCGAACACGTCGCCAACCGGGTGGTGTTCAAGCAGCTGCTCCAGGCGGGAGCGGCCGACTTCCTCCAGATCGACGCCGCACGGGTCGCCGGCGTCAACGAGAACCTCGCCGTCCTGCTCCTCGCCGCCAAGCACGGCGTGCCCGTCTGCCCCCACGCCGGCGGTGTCGGACTCTGCGAACTGGTGCAGCACCTCGCCATGTTCGACTACGTCGCGGTCTCCGGCACCTGGGAGGACAGGGTCATCGAATACGTCGACCACCTGCACGAACACTTCGCCGACCCGGTCGTGATCAAGGACGGGCGCTACACCGCCCCACTCTCGCCGGGCTTCTCCGCCCGGATGCTCCCCGCCTCCATCACCCGCCACCGCTACCCGCAGGGCCCCGTCTGGCAGGCCCGCCGTACCGCCGAGGAGACCGGCCGATGAACGCGACACAGGACTTCGACGGGCTCTGCGCCCTGGTCACGGGCGGCGCCTCCGGGATCGGCGCCGCGGTCGCGACCCTGCTGCTCGCCCGCGGCGCCCGCGTGGCCGTGCTCGACCGCGAGACCGACGGCGCTCCGCACGGCACGCTCGCGCTCCGTGCCGACGTGACGGACGACGCCGCCGTACGGGACGCCGTGGACCGGGCCGCCGGGGAACTCGGCGGCCTGCACACCCTGGTGTCCAACGCCGGTGTCGGATCCATCGGCACCGTCGAGGACAACACCGACGAGGAGTGGGCCCGCGTCCTCGACGTCAACGTGCTCGGCATGGTCCGCACGGCCCGGCACGCCCTTCCCCACCTGCGCCGGTCCGCGGCGGCCCGACCCGGCGCGGTGTCGATCACCCACACCTGTTCCGTCGCGGCCACCGCCGGGCTGCCGCAGCGCGCCCTCTACAGCGCGAGCAAGGGGGCGGTGCTCTCCCTGACCCTGGCCATGGCCGCCGACCACGTCCGCGAGGGGATCCGGGTGAACTGCGTCAACCCCGGCACCGCCGACACCCCCTGGGTCGGCCGGCTGCTCGGGCAGGCCGAGGACCCGGTCGCGGAGCGCGCCGCGCTGGAAGCCCGGCAGCCGCTCGGCCGACTCGTCCTGGCCGACGAGGTCGCCGCGGCCGTCGCCTACCTGGCGGGTCCGGGCGCCGCCTCCGTGACCGGCACCGCGCTCGCCGTCGACGGCGGCATGCAGGGCCTGCGCCTGCGTCCCGCCGCCGGCTGACCGGCGGACGTCGGCGCTCCGGGGCGGCCGGGTGCGGGCCGGGGCGGCGTCACCGGCCGGGGCCGGGGCGTCCGGAAGTCCGCTCCGCCCTCCGGTGGCCGCCGGACCGGGTCACAGGGCCGAGCGCAGCCACTGCTCCACGCTCGCCACGTGCACGGTCGCCCAGGACCGGGCGGCCTCCGGGTCGCGGTCGCGCAGCGCGCCGAGTATCGCCCGGTGTTCGTACAGGGTGCGGCTCACCGCGTCCTGCTGGGTCAGCCCCCGCCAGACCCTGGCGCGGGTGGTCGGCCCGGACAGGCCGTCCAGGAGTGAGCAGAGGACCGAGTTCCCGGCGGACCGGACGATCCCGCGGTGGAACTCCAGGTCCCCGGCGACGAGTTCCTCCACCGAGGGTTCGGAGCCCAGCGCGTCCAGCTGCGCGTCCAGCGCGTCCAGCTGCGACTCCTCGATGCGCAGGGCCGCCATCGCCGTGGCCGCGGGCTCCAGGATCCGGCGGACGGCGAGGAACTCCAGCACGGTGTCGTCGCGGTGGAAGTCCACCACGAAGCTGAGCGCCTCCAGGAGGAGCTGCGGGTCCAGGCTGGTGACGTAGGTGCCGTCGCCCTGGCGGACGTCGAGGATCCGGATCAGCGAGAGGGCCCGCACCGCCTCACGCAGCGAGTTGCGCGAAAGGCCCAGCTCCGCGGCGAGTTCGCTCTCCTTGGGGAGCCGGTCGCCCGGAGCCAGGGCGCCCGAGACGATCATTCCCTTGATCTTCTCGATCGCTTCGTCGGTGACGGCCATGGAGGGCCTCCTCGCACACATAAGACATCGGATCTATGGCGTCATTATGCGGGTCGTGCGAAGGGGGGCCGGGCGCCCGCCCCGTACGGTCCGGGGCCGGCGACGGGGCGGCCGTCCCGGGCGCGCGCGGGGAGGGGCG
>NZ_JBEXWB010000445.1:0-4334 GCF_040629645.1 Streptomyces sp. NPDC005899
CGAGCCCGTGCCCACCAGCCGGCGGGCCTCCCCCCTGGCCCGGCTGCGTGACCCCTCCTGGCACCCGGAGTCCGCGGCGGAGTGGCTGCGCATCCGCCAGCCCGCCCTGCTGGCCTCCGCCCGGGTCGCGGTGCGGGACGGCGGGCTGGACACGCTCGCCCGCCGGCTGGTGGCCGCCCTCGTCCGCGCCCTCGCCGCCCACCGCGGCACGGAGGACGCCGCGCCCGAGCTGTACGGTCTGCACGGCCTGGTCCTCGACGTGGCGGAGCGGCGGGACCTGCCGCGGGAGAAGGCCGCGGCCCTCCTCAATCTCGCCGACCTCGACGCCAGGACCGGCCGGACCCGGGAGGCCCTGGCCCGCTACCGGGCCGCCCTGGACGCCGGCCGGGCGGCGGCCGACCTGTACGCGACCGGCCGCGCGATGGAATCCGTGGGCGGTGCCTACGCGGAGCTGGGTGACTTCCACCGGGCCGCCGACTGGTACGGGCGGGCCCTCGCCCAGCGGCTCGCCCAGGGGGAGCGGGCCGACGAGGCACGGCTGTACGGCCGCCTGGGTGCCGTGCACGCCTACGCCGGGCGCTACGGAGAGGCGCTGCGCAGCTGGCGGGCCGCGGCCGCCGGCCACCGCAGGCTGGGGGACCGCCCCGCGCAGGCCCGGGCGCTCAGCGAGGCGGCGCGGGTGCAGGAGTACGCGGGCCGGCCGAAGGAGTCGCTGCAGACCTGCCGCGAGGCGGTCGGCCTGGCCCGCGGGGCGGGCGACGTGCGCCTCCAGGCGGCTCTGGAACTGCGGCTGGCGGACACGCTGGACAGGCTCGGCGACCCCGCGGCCGCGGGGCTGCACAGGTCAGCGGCCGCGAAGTTGCTGGGAGACGAGGCCCCGGCCTACGAAATCCGTAGTGCTTCGACTGAAACTTAATGCTTTGTAAGGCTGGACAGCGAGAAGTCCTTCATTAATGATGGCTCTGCCGCACAACACTGCGGTGTCTCCCTTTATGCTTGGTTCATGTCGGTATCCACCGCTATGCCCGAGCTACCTCCGAGCCAAAGGCCGTGATCGACGTGAAGGTCGGCATCCCCCGCGAAGTCAAGAACAACGAGTTCCGGGTGGCGATCACCCCTGCCGGAGTGCATGAGCTCGTCCGCCACGGCCACGAGGTCCTCGTCGAGCGGCACGCCGGTGAGGGCTCGTCCATCCCGGACGCGGAGTACGTCGCCGCCGGCGCGCGGATCCTGCCCACGGCCGACGAGGTGTGGGCCGCCGCCGACCTGCTGCTCAAGGTCAAGGAGCCGGTCGCCGAGGAGTACCACCGCCTGCGCAAGGGCCAGACGCTGTTCACGTACCTGCACCTGGCCGCCTCCCGTGCGTGCACGGACGCGCTGCTGGAGTCCGGCACGACCGCCATCGCGTACGAGACCGTCGAGACCGCCAACCGCGCGCTCCCGCTCCTCGCCCCGATGTCCGAGGTCGCCGGCCGTCTCGCCCCCCAGGTCGGTGCCTACCACCTGATGCGCTCGGTCGGCGGCCGCGGTGTGCTCCCCGGCGGGGTCCCCGGCACGGGCTCGGCCCGGGCCGTCGTCATCGGCGGCGGTGTCTCCGGCTGGAACGCCACGCAGATCGCCGTCGGACTCGGCTTCCAGGTCACCCTGCTCGACAGGGACATCAACAAGCTGCGCGAGGCCGACAGGATCTTCGGCACCCAGGTGCGGACGGTCGTCTCCAACGCGTTCGAACTCGAGAAGGCCGTCGTCGAGGCCGACCTCGTGGTGGGCGCGGTGCTGATTCCCGGTGCCAAGGCCCCGAAGCTGGTCACCAACGAGCTGGTCGCCAAGATGAAGCCCGGAAGTGTTCTTGTCGACATCGCGATCGACCAGGGCGGCTGCTTCGAGGACTCGCGCCCGACCACGCACGCCGAGCCGACCTTCACGGTCCACGACTCGGTCTTCTACTGCGTCGCGAACATGCCGGGCGCGGTGCCGAACACCTCCACCTACGCGCTCACGAACGCGACCCTGCCCTACATCGTGGAGCTGGCGAACCGGGGCTGGGCCGACGCCCTGCGCCGCGACGCCGCCCTCGCCAAGGGCCTCAACACCCATGACGGCCAGGTGGTTTACCGCGAGGTGGCCGAGGCGCACGGCCTCGACCACGTCGAACTGAGCACGCTCCTGGGCTGAGTGGTCAACGCTTCCCGTCAACCCTGTGCGAACGGCCGGACCTTGCTCGACGAGGTCCGGCCGGGCGTGTGCCCGGCGCCGTCGAGGGCCTCGCCCGACCCGTCGTGGATGTCCCCCTCCACCCGTTCCGCACCCCCGCGAAAGGTGCGCTCCGGTCACCCCGCACCCTTGACAGACCGGTGCGCGATTGCCGACACATCGGGCCGGGTCCGGCGGATTGTGTTGCTGCGAACCGGTGACACGCCATAGAGTCGCCAATCGTCGGCATGGTGCCACGCTGACCTATCGATAAGTTTCCTGGTCACATCCAAGGAGGTAAGACGACTTGTGAATGAGTCGACATTTACTCCCGGTGGTGGTCAACCAGGGATGCCCGCACGGGGTCTGAGCCCGATCGGGCTCGAAGCTGTCGGCTCCGTCGCTGTCCGCACCTTCGCCACCCACCAGCACATGACGACAGCCCCCCAGATGATGGACGGCCTACACGTGAACGCCATGGCCGGCAACGAGAGTGGCCGCGACACCGCCCCCCTCGCCGACTTCGCCGAGGTGCCCGAGGGGCACTTCTACGACCCCGACGCCGAGTACGAGCCCGATCCGGAGTACGCGGCCACCCTCGCGCCCGACGCCGCCCGGCAGCGCCGTGAGCGGATCGGCCCGACCGGCCGCCCGCTGCCGTACTTCCCGATCCCCGGGCCGCTGAACGAGCACGGCCCCGCGAAGATCATCGCGATGTGCAACCAGAAGGGCGGCGTCGGCAAGACCACGTCGACCATCAACCTGGGCGCGGCGCTGGCCGAATACGGACGCCGGGTCCTGCTCGTCGACTTCGACCCGCAGGGAGCCCTGTCGGTCGGCCTCGGGGTCAACCCGATGGAGCTCGACCTCACGGTCTACAACCTGCTCATGGAGCGGGGCATGGCGGCCGACGAGGTGCTGCTGAAGACCGCGGTGCCCAACATGGACCTGCTCCCGAGCAACATCGACCTCTCGGCCGCCGAGGTGCAGCTGGTGAGCGAGGTGGCCCGGGAGTCGACGCTGCAGCGCGCCCTCAAGCCGCTCATGGCCGACTACGACTACATCGTGATCGACTGCCAGCCCTCGCTCGGCCTGCTCACCGTTAACGCCCTGACGGCCGCGCACAAGGTGATAGTCCCGCTCGAGTGCGAGTTCTTCGCGCTGCGCGGTGTGGCGCTGCTCACCGAGACCATCGAGAAGGTGCAGGAGCGGCTCAACCCGGAGCTCGAGCTCGACGGCATCCTCGCCACCATGTACGACTCCCGGACCGTGCACAGCCGTGAGGTGCTCGCGCGCGTCGTCGAGGCGTTCGACGAGCACGTCTACCACACCGTCATCGGCCGTACCGTGCGCTTCCCGGAGACCACGGTCGCCGGTGAGCCCATCACCACGTACGCGTCCAACTCGGTCGGTGCCGCCGCCTATCGCCAGCTCGCCAGGGAGGTGCTCGCCCGGTGTCACGCCGAGTGAGTCTGCCGGGGGCCGACGAGCTGTTCCGTACCACCGGGGGCATGGGCCTCCAGGCCTCGTCCCCTGCCGACCGGCGACGCAAGGCGAACGGCGAGGCGCGCGTGCCCCCGCCGGCCGGCGCGGGCGACCAGGCCGAAGCGGCCGCCCGGGGTGAGGCCGGTGGCACGTCCGCCGCTCGGTCCCACGAGGAGCACTCCGCGGCCGGCGACGCCGACAGCGGTGCGCGCGGCCGGGCCGACGGAGGCGAACGAGTCGCGGCGCCCCAGCCGCGTACCGCGCCGCAGGAGGCCGCTCCGGCGGTGCAGCAGCAGCGCACGCGCGGCGGCGGACGGGGCGCGAACCGCAGGCCCAGCGGCCGGGAACGCCACGACGAGAAGATCACCGTGTACGTCTCGGCCGAGGAACTCATGGACCTCGAGCACGCGCGGCTCGTCCTGCGCGGCGAGCACGGTCTGGCCGTCGACCGCGGGCGCATCGTCCGCGAGGCGGTCGCCGTGGTGCTCGCCGACCTGGAGTCGCGGGGCGACGCGAGCATCCTCGTACGCCGGCTGCGGGGCCGCTGACCGGCGCGGCGCCGGTAGCCTGCCTGGACCGGGGCGCCGGCCGAGCGGCCCGCCCCGGTCGCCGCCCGACTTCCCGCCGGACCCCAGGACCTCGGACATGCCGACTGC
>NZ_JBEXWB010000446.1:0-4331 GCF_040629645.1 Streptomyces sp. NPDC005899
CGGCGACCCGCCCGCCCCTCTCCAGCAGTTCCACCGGCCGCAGGAAGAACCGCAGCCGGACGGTGCGCTCGCGGCCCGCGGGTCCCGGCGGGGAGGCCGCCCATTCGCGGAGCACCTCCAGGTTGCGCCGCACCACGGCGGGCAGCGAAGGTGCCCCGCCCCCGCCCGCGGGTGCCGTCCAGGCGGGGTCGAGGGCGAGTTCCGCGCGGTCCACGAGTGTCCGGGCCCCCGGCAGCCCGCCCAGTTCGCGCAGCTCCCTGGTGGTGAACCTCGCCTGTGAGGGGCCGCGCCTGCCCACGATGTGCACGTCGCGCACCAGGCTCGCCCCCAGGGCGTCGAGCACGGCCCGCGGCACGTCCGTGGAGCGCAGCTCGGCCGCGCCCCGGGCGAGGATCCGGGCCACGTCGACCGCGACGTTGCCGACGCCGAGGACCACGGCCGCACGGGCCCGCAGGGTGAAGGCGTCGACGGCCGCGTCGGGATGGGCGCTGTACCAGGAGACGAAGTCGGTGGCCGAGAGGCTGCCGGGCAGGTCCTCGCCCGGAACACCGAGCGGCCGGTCGGCCGAGGCGCCGACGCAGTAGACCACCGCGTGGTAGAGCTCCTTGAGCCGGCCGGGTGACGGGCCGCGCTCGCCGCCCACCTCGACGTGTCCGACGAACGTGATCCGGTCGTCCTCCAGGACGGCACGCAGACTGCTCTGCAGCGACTTGATCTTCTCGTGGTCGGGCGCCACGCCGTAGCGCACCAGCCCGTACGGCGCGGGCAGCCTGTCCAGCACGTGCACCCGCACGTCCGGCACGAGCGACTGCTGCACAAGGGCCTGGGCGGTGTAGATCCCGCTGGGGCCCGAACCGACGACGGCGACACGGAGCACGGCGCACCTCTTCCCGCAGGATGCCTCCAGCATGGCACCGCGCGGGGCGTCGGGGGAGGGCGCGCGGACGGTCAGGTCATCAGTGCGCGCATCCGGTCGATCTCCACGGTCTGCTGGACGACGACGTCGTTGGCCATCTCCTCGACCAGGACGTCGTTGCCGTCCGCGAGTGCCTCGGTCGCCATGGTGATCGCACCCTGGTGGTGGGTGACCATCAGCTCGAGGAACAGAGCGTCGAACGCCGCCCCGCGCGCCGCGCGCAACCGCTCACGTTGCGCCTCGGTCGCCGTACCGGGCATCGCGGAGTGGTCGTGGGCCTCCTGACGCGCCTGTGCGCCGTTGTTCTTCAGCCAGCCCTCCATGGCGCCGATCTCCGGCTTCTGCCCGGCGGCGATGCGCTCCGCCAGCCGCTGGACAGGCGCGGACGCGCCCCGGCCGGGCACGAGCGCGGTGAGTACGAGTGCCTGCTCGTGGTGTTCGATCATCATGCGGGCGTAGCGGAAGTCGGCGGAGTTGGGGGTGTCCGCACGCGCCGCCTCCACCGCCTCGTCGGCCGACAGCGTCCTGGCCGGTTCGCCCGGTCTTCCGGGGGCCACCACGGTCAGGCCCTTGTCCGGCCCCGCCTTCGCCCCCTCGTCGGAGCCGCCGGCGTCACAGGCGCCCAGGGCCAGGAGGGCGGCGGCGAGCGCGGTCGCCGCCGCGGTCGTGCGCGGACTCGTGGCCCGACGGTGGATCAGCACGGCGGCCTCCGGTGCCGGTCGGGTGTGTGGAGGACCATCCTGACACCGACCACCGGCCATTGATCGAACACCTTTATGACATCTCTGTTGCACTCTGTTGGTGTGTACATGAGAAGGACGATACTGCCGGTGTCCAGGACCGTTCCTCGACGGAACGGACACAAGGGAGGACGCAGTGACCTCGTTGCACACCACAAGCGTGCGGCGCAGACGTCTGGGTGTGGCGGCAGCCGCGGTCGGGCTCATCGCCACTCTGCTGACGGCCGGACCCGCGGCCGCGACGCCCGATCCCGGAGACACCGCCACCACCCGCGGCGGTGCCTCCGCGAGCCGACAGGCCGAAGTCCGGGCCGCCATCGAGGACGGCGAGATACCCGGCGTGGACGAGATCGTCCACAGCGGCAACATCGAGCACCTCACCAACGTCCCCAAGGACGCGCTGCGGGGGATCAACACGGACCTGGCCTTCCAGGGCGACTACGCCTACGCCGGCAACTTCGACGGCTTCCGCATCTTCGACATCAGCAACCCGAGGGAGCCGAGAACCGTCGCACAGGTCCTCTGCCCCGGCTCGCAGAACGACATCTCGGTCTCGGGGAACCTGCTCTTCCTGTCGACCGACTCCTCGCGCAGCGACGACTCGTGCGCGAGCACGGCGCAGCCCGCCACGGAGAAGTCCTCCTGGGAGGGCATGAAGGTCTTCGACATCAGCGACAAGCGCCACCCCGAGTACGTCGCCGCCGTCGAGACCGCGTGCGGGTCACACACCCACACGATCGTTCCCGAGCGCGGGAACGTGTACGTGTACGTCTCCTCGTACTCGCCGAACGAGACGTTCCCGGACTGCCGGCCCCCGCACGACGGGATCTCCGTCATCAAGGTGCCGCGCAGTGCCCCGCAGGACGCCCGGGTCGTGAACTTCCCCGTCCTCTTCCCGGACGGCGGCAACCCGGGTGCGCCGGCCAACCCCGGTGTCTCCAGGACCACCGGGTGCCACGACATCACGGTTCTGCCGTCGAAGGACCTGGCGGCCGGGGCCTGCATGGGCGACGGCCTGCTGTTCTCGATCGAGGACCCGGAGAACCCGAAGATCATCGACCGGGTCCAGGACAACGTGAACTTCGCCTTCTGGCACTCCGCGACCTTCAACCAGAAGGCCGACAAGGTCGTCTTCACCGACGAGCTCGGCGGCGGCGGAGCGGCGACCTGCAACGACGAGGTCGGCCCGCGCCGGGGCGCCGACGGCATCTACGACATCACCGGCCGGGGCGACCACCGCAAGCTCGTCCTCCGCAGCTACTTCAAGATCGACCGCCCGCAGGCGGACACCGAGGTCTGTGTCGCGCACAACGGGTCGATCATCCCGGTGAAGGGCAAGGACCTGATGGTCCAGGCCTGGTACCAGGGCGGTGTGTCCGTGTGGGACTTCACCGATTCCTCGAAGCCGAAGGAGATCGCCTACTTCGAGCGGGGACCCGTCTCGACCGACGCCGTCACCACCGCCGGCCCGTGGTCCGCGTACTACTACAACGGCTACATCTACTCCAACGACATCGCCAAGGGCTTCGACGTCCTCAAGCTCCACGACCGCCGGACCGACCCGGCAAGGAAGGTGCGGCTGCCGGAACTCAACGTCCAGACGCAGCCGGACTACTTCCGCCGCTGAGCCGTCCGCGGCACCGCGCGGGCACACCGATCGTCCCCGCCGGGCGGCTTCCGCCCGGCGGGGACGCGGTCCCGCGGCCGGGAGGCCGGCGCCGTTAATTCATTGACCGGCGAGCCGAGCGGGGACATGCTGTAACCCCTGATTCCGGCGACGCGGGGGATCGCCGGAATCAGCGCAACGTGACCGGGGCCACCGTCAGGCGGCGGGGACGCTCGTACCCGCCGCCGCGGCCCACTCCACCAGCAGGCGCTGGTACTCCTTCTCGTCGTCCGGGGACAGCAGTCCGCCCGAGCGCTGCCACAGGTCGCGGATCTCTTCGTTGACCACGGAGGCGGAGCGTTCGGAGCCGGGACGCACGGATACCGACGTGTTCGGGTACGGGGACATGCATCCCAGGTTAGGGCCCCGGCCGGACAGTTCACCCCCCTGCGGGCAGGGACATCCCTCACACCGTCTGCCGGAAACCTTCACGGCGGGTGCGTGAGCTGCCACGCGCGGTGGGACCGGACGCCCCCGGCGCCCCCGCGCGTCCCCTCACGAGGAGCCCCCGGCCAGGCCGAGCCTCCGGAGACCGTCCGGCCGCTCCGCCACGGGCAGGTGGTCCACGAAACGCACCTCGCAGCCCACCGCCGCCGCGCCCCCGTCGGCGTGGCGGTCGTCACCGACCATGACCACGTCCGCCGGGTCGCGCCCCAACAGCGTGCACGCCGTCCGGAACAGGCGGGGGTCCGGCTTCTGCACGCCGTGCTCGAAGGACAGGACGTAGACGTCGACCAGTTCGTCCAGGCCGTGCGCGCGGAACACGGGCCGCAGGTCCCATCCGATGTTGCTCACCACGCCGATGGCGGTGCCCCTGTCGCGGAGGCATCGCAGTACCGCCGGAACGTCGGCGTAGGGCTGCCAGGCATCCGGTCGCATGTGCCGCTCGTACAGCGCGTCGTACAGCCCCTCGTCCGGCAGGGCGGCCCGGCGGGCGAGGCCGGTGTACGCCTCCCGGTGGAGCCGGGCGCTGCTGTCGCGGGCGGCCCAGGCGGCGGCGAGACGCGGC
>NZ_JBEXWB010000447.1:0-4317 GCF_040629645.1 Streptomyces sp. NPDC005899
CGGCGTGGCCTTCGACAGCGCGTACAGGCCGTCCACCGCCCCGGCCGCCGCGGTGCCGGGATGCGGACGCACACGTCCTAGTCGGGCGTATTCCGGCTCCCCAGTGGGAGATGAGTGGGAGACAAGTGGGAGATGATCATGGCAGGGTGCTGCAATCAGGCGCTGGGAAATGCTAGATGGCGCTACCTGTGCGGCCCGGTTTCAGCCGCCGGATTCGCCCGCGTGCGGACTGAGCACACCCATGCTGATCAGCACGAACAGCACGATGCCGAGGATGATCCGGTAGGCCACGAACGGCATGAAGCTCCGGGTTGTGATGAACTTCATGAACCACGCGATGACCGCGTATCCCACCGCGAAGGCGATGACCGTCGCGAAGATCGTCGGCCCCCAGGAGACATGCCCCTCGCCCGCGTCCTTCAGCTCGAACACGCCCGAGGCGAGTACCGCCGGCACCGCCAGCAGGAACGAGTAACGCGCCGCCGCCTCACGGGTGTAGCCCATCAGGAGGCCACCACTGATCGTGGCGCCCGAGCGCGAGACGCCCGGGACGAGCGCCATGGCCTGGCAGAAGCCGAAGATCAGGCCGTCCCTGACGCCCAGCTCCTGCAGGGACTTGCGCTCCCGGATCGCCCGGTGCCTGCCACCGGTCTCGTCACGCGCGGCCAGCCTGTCCGCGACGCCCAGGACGATGCCCATGGCGATCAGTGTGGTCGCGATCAGGCGCAGATCACGGAAGGGCCCCTCGATCTGGTCCTTGAACGTCACGCCCAGCACGCCGATGGGGATCGAGCCGATGATGACCAGCCAGCCCATCTTGGCGTCGTGGTCCCGTCGCATCGAGGAGTCGGTCAGCGACCGGAACCACGCCGAGACGATCCGGGCGATGTCCTTGCGGAAGTAGATGAGGACCGCCGCCTCGGTACCGATCTGCGTGATCGCGGTGAACGCCGCACCCGGGTCGTGCCAGCCCGCGAACGCCGCGGTCAGTCGCAGGTGTGCGCTGGAGGAGATCGGCAGGAACTCGGTCAGTCCCTGAACGAGTCCCAGGACGAATGATTCGAACCAGCTCATGGAGCTCAGGCCATCCCGGAGGTTCTCATGCGACGGCCGGCGGCCCCCAGGGCCGCCGGCAGCGTGCGGGTGTGGTCAAGAAGAGGGACGGGACGCCACGGCCCCGGACATCCTCTGTCGGTCGCGCGCAGCGTATCGCCTGAAGGTGAACAGCCACTCGGGTGCCCCCGGAGGCGAAGGCGGGCGGTCTCCCGGCCGGACCCCTCGGATCAGTCGGACGGCAGGCCCTGAGCGGCGTCGCCGGCCCCGCCCAGCCGGTGCCGCTTGCGCCAGGCGACCAGCGCCGCGCCCGCACCCGAGAGCACGATGAAGCCCATCGCCGCCAGGAACACCGGAGAGGTCGGCGAGGACGCCTCGCTCCCGGCGACGACGTACGCCGCGGTGTTGGGGATCGATCCGAGCCCGGTGGCCAGCAGGAACGGCGGGTAGCCCATCCGGGAGGTGGCCGCGCAGTAGTTGGCCGCCGCGAACGGCACACCCGGGAAGAGCCGTATCGCCAGCATGGAGCGGAAACCGTGCCGGCTCAGCAGTCCGTCCGCGGCTTTCAGCCACTTGCCGCGGAGCAGCGTGCGGAGCGCGTCCTGCCCCAGCACGCGGCCCAGCAGGAAGGAGACACCCGCGCCGAGGACGGTCCCGGCCAGCGCCGCGGCCAGGCCGGCCTGGGCGCCGAACAGCGCACCGGCGGCGAGGTTGAGCAGCGGACGGGGTACGAAGGCCACCGTGCACACGCCGTACGCGAGGCCGAACACCATGGCCGCCGCCGAGCCCGTCAACTGGGGTGGCCAGCCGGAGGACAGCAGCCGCTGTGGTTCGAACAGCAGCATGGTGGTGGCCGCGGCCAGGAGCATCGCGACGAGCAGGGACAGCCGGGACCACGGGGAGAGCAGCAGCTTCGCGCAACGCGCTGCGAGACCGACGGCGGGCCGGGCGGCGGGGACGGGCTCGAACATCTGGGGAGCGTAACCGAAACGGGTGTGTGATCGCCGTAATGTGCGCCTCATGAGTGCACGGCGGCAGCCCGCCCCCACCGTGCCGGACAGCGTGCCGACCGACATGGTGCCGGGGCGCCTCGCCGGGGTGCGTCCCGAGGCGGCCGATCCTGAACGGGCGGTCGCCGAGGGCGCGTACACGAAGGACGCCGCTCCCCTCCGGGGGATCGCCGCCCCGGTGCCGCGCCCCGGTGCCGCGCCCTGTCCCGGACCGTCCTGGCGGGCTTCCGGCCGCCGGCCGCAGCCGACTGCGCCTCCATCGCCCTGCGCCGCCGGGAGTTGCCCGAACGGGAGCACCGGTGTGTCGCCGTCGACCACCCGCGCCACCACACGGGCCGCTGTTCCCGCGCCGTCCTGCCCGTCGCGCGCCACCTGGTGACGGCACGTCCGTGGTGGGACACCGTCGACGCCCGCGCCGCACATGTCGCCGGACCACCCGTGTCGGCGCATCCGGGACCGAGGAGCACGACGGACCGGTGGGCCGAGGACGACGACTTCCGGCCCGTCCGCACCGCGCCGCTCCGCCAGCTCTCCGCCTCCGGGAGCGCCCCGGCACCGCCCGGCTGTCCGGATACTGCCCGCACCGCGCGGAGCGCCCCGGCCTCTTCCTCCGCAAGGCGATCGGCCGGCGCCCGCGCCGAGTACGCCGAGACCGACGCGCGGGCCGTCCGCGAGTTCGCCGACGCCTCCCGTCACCGCCTGGCACCCCTGTCCGTGGGTGAACCACCGGAGAACACCGGCTGAGCCACCGGCACGGCGCCGCCTGAAAACCGTTCGACGGCCGGGCGCCCTTCCGCGATGATCAGGGGCATGTTCCGGTACGCCTTCCTCGCAGCGCGGTCCGCAGTCGCGGGCACGCCGAAGGCTGCCGTGAGCCCCGCGACCGCGATCGCGGCAGCAGCAGCCGTAGCGGCGTTCGCCGCAGCGGCGCCCATCGGCGGCGCCCGAAGCTGACCCTCCCCCGACAGTCCGGCGGACCCCGCAAGGGGAGGGTCGGCGGGGCCCTGGGGTCTTCTCTCTCAGCTTCGAACACCAAGGAACGAGCCATGCCCAAGACGGCATACGTGCGCACCAAGCCCCACCTCAACATCGGCACCATGGGCCACGTCGACCACGGCAAGACCACCTTGACGGCCGCCATCACCAAGGTCCTCAGCGACCGCGGAACCGGCACCTTCGTGCCGTTCGACCGGATCGACCGGGCACCCGAGGAGGCGCAGCGCGGCATCACCATCAACATCTCGCACGTCGAGTACGAGACCGACACGCGCCACTACGCGCACGTCGACATGCCCGGACACGCCGACTACATCAAGAACATGGTGACGGGAGCGGCGCAGCTCGACGGTGCGATCCTCGTCGTCTCCGCACTCGACGGCATCATGCCGCAGACCGCGGAGCACGTGCTGCTGGCCCGTCAGGTCGGCGTCGACCACATCGTCGTCGCCCTGAACAAGGCCGACGCTGGGGACCCCGAGCTCACGGACCTGGTCGAGCTGGAGGTCCGCGAACTGCTCTCCGCGCACGGTTACGGCGGGGAGAGCGTGCCCGTCGTCCGGGTGTCCGGGCTGAAGGCCCTGGAGGGCGACCCGCGCTGGACCGCCTCCATCGAGGGCCTGCTGGACGCCGTCGACACGTACGTACCGATGCCGGTGCGCTACACCGACGCGCCCTTCCTGCTGTCGGTGGAGAACGTCCTCACGATCACGGGGCGCGGCACCGTCGTCACCGGCGCCGTCGAGCGCGGCACGGTGCGCGTCGGGGACCGGGTGGCAGTGCTCGGAGCGGACGTCGAGACGGTCGTCACCGGACTGGAGACCTTCGGCAAGCCGATGGACTCCGCCGAGGCCGGGGACAACGTGGCTCTGCTGCTGCGCGGTGTGGAGCGCGACCGGGTCCGCCGCGGCCACGTGGTGGCGGCGCCCGGCAGCGTCACCCCCAGTCGGCGGTTCACCGCGCAGGTGTACGTCCTTTCGGCGCGCGAGGGTGGCCGCACCACCCCGGTCGCCACGGGGTACCGGCCGCAGTTCTACATCCGCACGGCGGACGTCGTGGGGGACGTCGACCTGGGGGAGAGGGCGGTGGCGCGGCCCGGCGAGACCGTCACCATGACGATCGAGCTCGGCCGTGACATCCCCCTGGAGCCGGGGCTGGGCTTCGCGATCCGCGAAGGCGGCCGGACCGTCGGCGCCGGTACGGTCGCCGTCCTCCTCGAGGGCTGAGGCCCGCGGGGCGTGCCCGCCCCCTACCGAGG
>NZ_JBEXWB010000448.1:0-4313 GCF_040629645.1 Streptomyces sp. NPDC005899
CGGTGGCGGCCCGGTTCCCGCGGTCGGGGCGCCGCAGGGACCCCGGACGCCCGACGCCGCTGCCCCGGTGGACGGTTCTCGGGCCGCCACGGACGACGCCCCGGGGAGTGCGCCCTCCCGGACGGTGACCGACCCGCCCGGGAGCGACGCCGCCCCGGCTCCCGGACCGGACGTGCCCGCCCAGGCCGCCGACACCGGCACCCCCACGACTGTCGACACCACCACCAACGCCATGTCGCCGGCGGCCGACGCGGGAGCCGATGGCACGCTTCGGGCCGACGACGACACGACCGCCGTGCCCGTCCCGACTGTCGGCACCACGCCCGCCCCACCCGAGGTGGCCACCGTCGGGTCGTTCGCCCACACCGGTGACGAGCGCGATGTCAGCGGCACGCCCGGACCCGAGCCCGACACCACGTACGCCGTGGGCCCCCGCACGATCCAGGGCCGGCCTCTGACGGTCGTCGTCTCGGAGGGCCCGCCGCCGGGGGAGGGCTCGCCGGAGGCGGCCGAACTGCTGGACGGGGCCGGGACCGACCGTGCCGTGGTGCTCGGGCCACCGGCCGTACCGGACGGATCGGGACGCCGGATACGCGCGGCGGTCGAGCTGACCCGCGAGGGCCCGGACGCCCCGGTCCGGGTCCGTCCTCTCGCCGGTCCGGCGCCCGCCGCACCGGCCGGCGGCACGAGCGGCGCTCCGGTGGCCGACGAAGCCCCGGAGGCCCGGGGCGGGGCTGATGCCACGGACGCCCCGGGTACCCCCGACGCCGTGGGCGTCACGGACGACAGCGGCAGCGTGGACGCCTCGTTCCCGGGCGCTGACGTGCTGCTGCCCCTCGCCGACGCACTCGGCCCGATGCCCCGCCCGGTCACCCGGAGCGCGGGGACGGCCGATACCGCCCCGGTCGTCCCCTCCACCACCACTCACACGCCGGCGAAGCCCGACGACACCGCGCCCCTCGTACGCGCCCAGGGCCCGGCACCGGACCCGGCGGCCACCCCCGCGCCCGCACCGGCCGAGCACACCGCCCCGCCCCGCCCCGGTGGCGAGACGGCCACCGACCTGTACCTGGAGGGCGGTGAAGGCGGCCCCGGCCGGACCGGCGGCGGAGAACCGGCCCTTGCTCCGGGCGCGGCACGCGGCGGCGGAACCCCGCCACCGCCCCCGCCGGCCACCCCGGAGACCTCCCCGGTGACACCGCCGGCGGCACTTCCGCCACCACCGGCCCGGATCGTCGTGCGTCCCGCGCCGGGCACGGCCGGCGGTGGCGGAGGAGGTCCGCGGCGGCCCGCCGACGAACCGGCCGTCGTCACCCTCGACGGCCGCACCGTGCCCCTGGCGCAGGTGCGGCGTCTGGTACCGGACGCGACGGACCGGCCCGCACCGGGCCGTGCCGTGCGGACGCTCACCCTTTCGCAGAGTCCGGCCGAGGACGGTACGGCACGCGACGCGGGGCGCCGGGCGCTCCTCGGCCAGGACACCTTCCGGGGCGTGCGCACCGTGTCCGCCCCGGCCCCGGCCCCCGCGGACGCGGAGGCCGGGAGCGAGGCGCCGCCGCCCGTGCCCCGTACCGTGTTCACCGGTCCGCCGGCCCCTCTTCCCGGGGCGGACGATGAACAGGGGGCCGACTGGTTCGTCACGCACGGCACGCCCCGCACCGTCACGCTCGGCACCGACGACCCCGCCCTGCCCGGTGTGACGGTCAGCGGTGTGCAGCTGGGTGAGGCGCTCAAGGCATGGGCGGTGGAGGGTGACGAGGACCGTCCCCTGGTGCTGTACTCCTGCGAGACGGGACGGCAGCCCGATGTAGCGGGCCTGCCGGTGGCGCAGCACGTGGCGAACCGGACCGGGCGGCCGGTGTACGCGCCGACGACCGAGGTGGGCACGGCCCGCGACCGGGCCGGTGACGTCCGCGCCGTGCTCACCGAGGGCCCGGACGGGCCGGGGCGCTGGCGGCTGTTCACCCCGGAACCCGACGGCGAGGCACTGGACGCCGCGGCCCGGGACGCGGGCCTGCACGTGGGCCCCGGCCCGGCCGACGTGTTCGCCCGCGCCCGCACCCTCCAGCAGATCCGCACCCTGCGCGACGCTCTGGGGCCGGACGCCGAGAAGCGCCCCGGGAACCGGCGACTCCTCGCCGGCCTCGCCTACGTGGACGGCCTGCGCTGGCTGGGGGAGAGCAGTGCGGCACGTTACGGCGACGGCCGTATGACCCCCGACCTGCTGCGCCGGATGGTCACCGACCGGCACGCCGCCACCGGCGGCCCCCAGGCCGATCCGACACCCGAGCAGTACACCGCGTTCCTGAGCGCGGCCGCCGGGCTGCGGGACGCCGCCGGGCCCGCCACCACGCTCGACGAACTGCTGCCCCCGCCCCTTCCCCGGCTGCCCCCCGACACGCCGGTCTCCAGGGAAGAGGTGCGCGGGCTCGCCTACGCCCCGTCGGCGGAGGTCGCCTGGTCGCTGTCGGACGACCCGCTGCCCCTGTCCGAACTCGGCCTCGGCCCCGAGGACACCGCCGAGCTGACCCGCCGCAGGTCCGGTGCCACGCCCCCCTCCAGCAGGCCGGACAGCCCGGCCGGGAGCCTGCACACGTTCGCCGAGGATCCCGTGGCCACGGCCGGCCGTGCACCCCTCGTCCGGGCGGACGGCCTCACGTTCCACCGGGTGGACGCCCGCGGCGACGGGGACTGCCTCTTCCGGGCGACCCTCGACAGCGCGCGGAGCCGGGCCGTGCCACCCGCCTGGGCCGCGCGGAACATCGCCGGGCTGCGGGCCCTCGTGCGCGACCGGGTCGCCGGTTCCGAGCTGGGAGGCGTGGCCGACACGGCCGTGCCGGACCCGGTGTTCACCGTGCTCGACGACCTGCGGATACGCGCGCTCGCCGGGGTCCACGACACGGACGGGCAGCGCCGCGTCACGGAACACTGGAACCGCGTCGCGCGGGAGGTCGTCACCGACGGCGACCCCGTGCGGTGGCAGCGGATCCTGGCCGACAGCGACTACCCGCAGCTCGCCGAGGTGGCACCGACACCCGCCGACGCGCGGCGGCTCGGCGGACGCGGCCTGCTCGCCGCCGCCGCGGAGCGCCCCGGGCTCTGGTCGTCCCCCTTCGCCGACCTGCTCCCCGAGGCGCTGGCCCACACCCTCGACCTCGACCTGCGCCTCGTGCGGCCCGACCCGGCGGCCACGGGCCCGCTCCTCGTCACCCAGGTGCACCCGGGCGGCACCGGGGGCACCCTGCACCTGGCCTACAACGGAAGGGACCACTACGACGCCCTGGTCCCCGCCCCCGGACCGGGCGCGGAGCCCGGGCCCGACCCGGCCGCACCCCCCGTGCCACCGGCCCTCCAAGAGACGCGGGACGCCGACCCGTTCGGGGAGTGGCTGCGCAGCATGGGCGGGATCACCGGACCCGACGACGCGGAGACCCCCGACCGGGGTGATCCGGTGCCGCTGGAGACCCAGCTGGAACGGCACCGGCCCGCCCGTCTGCTGACCGGTGAGGACGCCCACCCCCCGGGGCCGGCACCCCGCACGGTCACCTTCGACGACGGCAGCAGGCTGCCCGCCGTCCTCATCAGGCCGGGCGCCGACCCCCGCGACACCGCCCCGGACGGCGCGCCGCAGGGCTCACCCACCGGTCTGCTCACCGGCCCCGGCGTACTCACCCTCCGCTCGCCCGAACTGGCGGCGCGGCAGATACTCGACCAGCTCCCGGCCGCGGTGCGCACCGGGTTCGACGAGACGGAACTGCTGCGCCTGCTGACCGACCAGCCCTCCGCGTTCACCGCCCCGCGAGGTGCCCGCATCGTGGGCCGGGAGAAGTCCGGGGTGGGTCTGGAGATGACGGTCGAGGCGATCCCCCACCACCGCTGGGAGCGGTTCTCCGACGTGGGGGGTGCGACCGTTCGGCTGGACACGATGCGGCGCGGGCAGGCCGGCACGGGCGGCGGGCGCAGCGTGGGCTTCGGACGCCGGATCGCCGCCGGCCTGGGCATGGGCCCGCCACTGAACTGGCTGCTCAAGATCGGCGTCTCGATGGGCTGGAGCCGCAGGACGGACTACGCGCAGGGCACGTCGGCGTACTCCCAGGCCGAACACCGCGCCCACGAGGGTTCACACCTGCACCTGGACGACGTCCACTACCGGGTACGGGTGCGGCGGGTCACCGAGGAGCCGGCCGCCACCGCCCCGGCGGCCGGCCCCGCCGGCGCGCCCGGGCCCGGGCCGGGGTGGCGGCGCGGGCCGGTGCTCACCGCGGGGTTGGGTATGCGGGACGGGTTGGGCTGGCGGCGGGCGGGCGGCCGCA
>NZ_JBEXWB010000449.1:0-4270 GCF_040629645.1 Streptomyces sp. NPDC005899
ACGCGCCCCGACGGGCCGTGGGGCGAATACGCGCCCCAGCCCCCTATCGGCCTCCCGGGCTGACCCCCCCCCCCCCCCCCGGGCGCCCCCCCCCCGCCGGGACCCCCACGGAGGGCGGGCCGGGCGCCCGAGGGACGCCGGACCGCGCGCCGCCCGCGCGCTGCCGGGCCGCCCCGGAACAGGACGCTCACCGGCGCGTCCCGGGGCGGCGGGGGCAGGAGGCGGTTCGGGGTGGCGGGGTCCTACCCCGCTGTGCCCCCCCGAGGCCCCTCCCCAGAGGCCGCTTGTACATGACAGGGGGAAGCTGATCACGGCCGTCGGCCCGCGTAAAGCCCGGTACCGCCCTTCGTGGTAATTGTCCGTTTTCGGGTACCCGGCTCGTCCGGGCCCCGCCCGGGACGGGCCGCACCGAGCGAAGGGATGGATCACCATGCAGTACGAGGAGCTGATCGGAAAAGTGCAGGCCAGGGCCCGGCTCTCCGGCCGGGGTCCCGCCGAGCGGGTGACGGGCGCGGTGCTCCGCACGCTGACCGAACGCGTGCCCGACGGGCTTGCCGGTCATCTGCTCGCCCAGTTGCCGTCGGCGCTGGCCGCCTCCGTGTCGGGGGAGACGGGAGACACCGGGGGACCCGCTCACGGGCCGGACAGCGGATCCGGCGAGCGCTTCGACCTCACCACGTTCGCGGGGCGGGTCGCCTGGCGGGCCGGGGTGTCGGAGGACGTCGCGCTGGAGCAGACCGCCGCCGTCTTCGAGGTACTGGACGCGGCCGTCGCTCCGGAGCTGATGGAGAAACTGACCGCTGCGCTGCCCCTGGACATCGGGAAGCTGCTGCCGACCGCCAGGGCCGCCGACGCCGACCGACCCGACACCGTCTGACGGGAGAGGTAGCCGGTCGACCGGACAGGGCCGCCGGACCGCGTACCGGACCGCCCCCGCCCGGCCGAGGGCTGACCCGGAGCCGCGGCCTGACCCGGAGCCGGGGCAGACCCGCGGCAAGCGTTCCGCAGGTCGGCCGTGCAGCGTGACGCCTCAGCCCTCGGCGTGTTCCTGTGTAAGGCTCCAGGCGTACTGCAGCCAGTCGGAGATCATGATCGCCCCCAGCCCCCCGGCGACGAGCCGAGTGGCGCGCGGAGCCGCGACGTACCCGCAGACCAGTGTGGCGGCGGCCCAGGCCGACAGGCAGAACGGGCAGGCGAGCAGCTCGCCGGTGGCCAACCGCAGGCCGTGCCCGCGTGGCTCGTCCATGACCTCGCTCCCGCTGATGACACCCTCGCGGCGGGTGAAGGGGGCCCGTAGGAAGCTGGTGATCTTGCCCTTGGTCACGAGCCGTGACGCCTTGTACGTGGCCGCTCCGAGCAGCAGCAGGTCTCCCGGCGGGATGCGGTCCGGCAGGCGGAGCCCCGATGCCCGGGCGGCGAGACCGAAGAGGGTCACGCCACCGGCATGGATCCCCGCCAGCGTGGCGTATCCGCGCAGGGGGATCTCCTGGCCCGGCGAGTAGCCGCCCGCCTCGTGCCCGTGTTCCCGGCAGTCGCCGGAGCCGTTCGCTGCTTCGAGGGCTTCTGATGTCATGGTCTCTCCCGTCGGCCGTCGTGGAAGCGCCGGGTACCCCGCCGGACGCGGAAGGAACATGGCCGCCGGTGAGGAAACCATTCAGCCGCGCCGCGCCGCGTCCGGGGCCGCCACTCACGGAGGCGGTCCGCGAGCGCGCGGCGGACGCCGAAAGCGCCGCCCCCGGTGCGGTGGCACCTCGGGGCGGCGCTTCCTGGTCGTGGCTCAGCCGCGCAGCTGCTCGTACGCCGGCAGCGTCAGGAAGTCCGCGTAGTCCTGGTCCAGCGAGACCTGGAGGAGCAGGTCATGGGCCTGCTGCCACCTGCCGGACTCGAAGGCGTCCTCGCCGATCTCGGCGCGGATGGCGGCCAGTTCCTCGGCGGCGACCTTGCGGGCCAGGTCCGCCGTGGCGTGCTCGCCGTTCTCGAACACGACGTCGGCGTTGATCCACTGCCAGATCTGCGAGCGCGAGATCTCGGCGGTGGCGGCGTCCTCCATCAGGTTGAAGATGGCGACCGCGCCCATGCCCCGCAGCCACGCCTCGATGTACCGGATGCCGACCGCGACGGCGTTGCGCAGGCCGTCGTACGAGGGCTTCGCGTCCAGGGTGTCGATGGCGATCAGGTCACCGGCCGCCACGGAGACGTCCTCGCGCAGCCGGTCCTTCTGGTTCGGCTTGTCGCCGAGGACCGCGTCGAAGGAGGCCATCGCGATCGGGACCAGGTCCGGGTGGGCGACCCAGGAGCCGTCGAAGCCGTCGTTCGCCTCGCGGTCCTTGTCCGCCTTCACCTTCTCGAACGCGACCTTGTTGACCTCGGCGTCGCGCCGCGAGGGGATGAAGGCCGCCATGCCGCCGATGGCGTGCGCGCCGCGCTTGTGGCAGGTGCGCACCAGGAGTTCGGTGTACGCCCGCATGAACGGGGCGGTCATCGTGACCAGGTTGCGGTCGGGCAGGACGAACTTCGACCCGCCGTCACGGAAGTTCTTGACGATGGAGAAGAGGTAGTCCCAGCGGCCCGCGTTCAGCCCGGACGCGTGGTCGCGGAGTTCGTAGAGGATCTCCTCCATCTCGTACGCGGCGGTGATCGTCTCGATCAGGACGGTCGCCCGGACCGTGCCCCGCGGGATGCCGGCGTAGTCCTGGGCGAAGACGAAGACGTCGTTCCAGAGGCGGGCCTCCAGGTGCGACTCCGTCTTCGGCAGGTAGAAGTACGGGCCCTTGCCGAGGTCGATGAGGCGCTGCGCGTTGTGGAAGAAGTAGAGGCCGAAGTCCACCAGCGCGCCGGGGACCGGGGTGCCGTCCAGCTGGAGGTGGCGCTCGTCCAGGTGCCAGCCACGGGGGCGCGTGACGACGGTCGCGAGCTCCTCGGCGGACTTGAGGGCGTACGACTTGCCGGTCCTCGGGTCGGTGAAGTCGATGTTCCGGGTGTAGGCGTCGATCAGGTTGAGCTGGCCGGTGATCACGTTCTCCCACGTGGGGGCGGACGCGTCCTCGAAGTCGGCGAGCCAGACCTTGGCGCCCGAGTTCAGGGCGTTGACGGTCATCTTGCGGTCGGTCGGACCGGTGATCTCCACCCGGCGGTCGTCGAGCGCGGCCGGAGCCGGGGCGACCTTCCAGGTGTCGTCCACGCGGATCGCTTCCGTCTCCGGCAGGAAGTCCAGCGTGGAGGTGCGGGCGATCTCCGCGCGGCGCTCGGCGCGGCGGGCGAGCAGTTCGTCGCGCCGCGGCGTGAACTGCCGGTGCAGCTCGGCCACGAACGCGAGGGCCGCATCGGTCAGGACCTCCTCCTGCCTCGGCAGGGGCTCGGCATCGACGATGGCCAGCGGGGACGGCGCTGGTGCGGACATGAGCTGTCACTCCTTCAGCGGGCGGCGCGGCGACGTCCACAGCTGCCGGGTCGCCTCGATCGGCACTGCGTGCCATGGCTCCGAGATACGGCTGCGGATGCCGTCTGGGTGCGGAAACGGCGCTGCGTGAGTGCTGCGCGCTTCTGAACAGTGGATATTAGTTTCCTCATGGTGGAAGTTCAATGGTTTGTTGATATCGAGATTCTCCGGGTCGACAGAGGTGCCGTCCCGGTGGCGCGGCGTGCCACCGCGAGCACGGCCCGTTCAGGCGAGGCGCCCCAGGTCCCGGACCGTGTCGATGTCGAACGCCTCCGCCACATCCGAACACTCCACGAGGGTGATCGCATCGCGATGGGCGCGGAGGTAGGCCCGCGCCCCCTGGTCGCCCACGGCTTCCGCCGCGATGCCCGCCCACCGCTCGGCGCCGAACAGCACCGGATGGCCGCGCTCGCCGCCGTACGCCGCGGCCGCGAGCGTCGAGCGGGACCGGTAGGCGGACCGGACCCGTGCCACCGCCTCCGCGCCGATGCCCGGCTGGTCGACGAGGAGCACGAGCGCCGCGTCCGCCCCGCGACCGGCGAGCGCCGCGAGTCCGGAGCGCAGCGACGAGCCCATCCCCTCCTCCCACTCCGGATTCACACCGACCACGCACCCGCTCAGGTCCGCGCGCGCCCGCACCTCGTCGGCGGCGGCTCCCAGCACCACGTGGACGGGTCCGCACCCGCCGTCGCGCAGTACCCGCACCGCGTGTTCGACGAGCGGGCGGCCGCGGTGCTCCAGCAGTGCCTTCGGGCGGCCGCCCAGGCGGCGGCCGCCGCCCGCGGCGAGGAGCAGCCCGGCGACCTGGGGAATCCGGTGTGTGTGAGACAT
>NZ_JBEXWB010000450.1:0-4230 GCF_040629645.1 Streptomyces sp. NPDC005899
ACTGGCCGGCCTGCTGTCCGGCTCCTGAGCACCCGCGTGGGCCCCGCTCGGGCGACCGGCGGGGCGGATGCCTCCGAGGCCGTGGTGGTCAGGTCGGCAGCGGCACCGAGCGGCCGTCCCCCGCGCGGAAGCGGGCTGCCGACTGATCCCCCGTCCGGCAGCCTTCCGTCCCGCGCACGGCGCCCGTACGGTGGGGCGGCGCGTCGTCCGTACCGCATGCCGGACAGCACGCCGCGCACGACGGACGTCCCTCACCGACAGGAGTGCCGATGCAGCGCAGACGGATCCTTCAGGGTGCCGCGGTCACGGCCGCCGCAGCCCTCTTACCCGCCTCCGTCCGCGCGGGGGCCGCCCCGGCCGGCCCGGCCGCCGGGACCGACCACCCGTCGGCCCAGTGGGCCCCGGCCTCCGCCTCGAACTACACCGTGTCGAACCGGCCCGCGGCCTATCCGGTCGACTTCGTGGTCATCCACGTCGCCCAGCAGACGTTCTCCGAGACCATCGGCATCTTCCAGAACCCGGCCAAACAGGTGTCCGCACACTACGTGGTGCGGTCGGGCGACGGGCTCGTGGCCCAGTGCGTCCGGGAGAAGGACGTCGCCTGGCACGCCGGCAACTGGGACTACAACACCCGCAGCATCGGCATCGAGCACGAGGGCTGGGTGGATCAGCCGGCCTACTTCACGCACGCCATGTACGAACGGTCGGCCCGGTTGACGGCGGACATCTGCGACCGTCACGGCCTCCCCAAGGACCGCGCGCACATCATCGGTCACCACCAGGTGCCGGGCAGCGACCACACGGATCCCGGGGGCAACTGGGACTGGGTGCGCTACGTACGCCTCGTCAATCTTCTGTGACCGCCGGGGGGGCTTCGCGGTCAGCCCCCTGGTGCGAGGCCGTCCCCGCCGGGTCCGTCCCCGCCGGCGCGCCTGCCCGGAGGGCTCCCGGTGCCGCCGGCCCCGGCCGCGTGCCCGCGTCCGGCGTCCGGGGTCTCGTCGGCCACCGGTGGCATCATGGCCCCGCCACGCAGGCGTTCCAGGTCCGTCGCACGGACCTGGATGACGAAGAGGGCGATCAGCGCGGCGACGACGGCCATGATCGCCGCCACGACGAACGCGCTCGACACTCCCGAGGCCAGCACCTGGTCACCCCAGCGGCCCGGCAGTTCCCCGGTACGGCGGAACTCCAGTCGCTGGGCCGGGGTGGCCTGCGACAGGAAGCGGGGCACCTGGTCGGCCGCCTCGTTCCGGCTGGCCGTCCCGAACACGGTGACGAGGATGGAGAGTCCCAGCGACCCGCCCACCTGCTGGGTGGCGTTGAGGACACCGGACGCGGCCCCCGCCTCCCGGGGGACCACTCCGGACACCGCCATCAGCGTCAGCGACACGAACTGCATGCCCATGCCCGAGCCGAAGACGAGGGTGGGACCGAGGATGCTCCCCAGGTAGCTGCTGTGCACGTCGGTGAGCGTCAGCCAGGCGAGCCCGGCCGCCGCCAGGAGCGCACCCACCACCATGAACGGCTTGGGGCCCCATCGGGGCAGCAGCTGGGAGGTGACGCCCGCGCTGACGGCGATGATCGCACTGATCGGCAGGAACGCGAGTCCGGCCAGGAGGGGGCTGAAGTCCAGCACGTTCTGCACGAAGAGGGTCAGGAAGAAGAACATGCCGAACATCGCGGCCGCGAGGCTCAGCATCATCCCGTAGGCGCCGGAGCGGTTGCGGTCGCGGAACATGCGCAGCGGCGTGATGGGCTGCTTCGACCCGCGCTCGACGGCGAGGAACAGGGCGAGGAACACCACCGCCGCGATGAAGGCACCGATGGTCAGGCGGTCGGTCCAGCCGTCCTCGGAAGCCCGGATGAAACCGTAGACGAGCAGCACCATGCCCAGAGTGGAGGTGAGGGCGCCGAGGAGGTCGAAGTGACCGGGGTGACGTTCGGACTCCTTGATGTAGCGGGGCGTCGCGAGGGCGATGAGAAGGCCGATGGGGACGTTGACGAACAGCACCCACCGCCAGTCGAGCCATTCGACCAGGATGCCTCCCGCGAGCAGCCCGATCGCGCTGCCTCCCGCGGAGACGGCGGCGAACACGCCGAACGCCCGGTTCCTCTCGGGCCCTTCACGGAATGTCGTCGTGATGAGGGAGAGGGCCGTGGGCGAGGCGATGGCGCCGCCGACGCCCTGGAGCGCCCGGGCTGCCAGCAGTTGCCAGGACTCCTGCGAGAGGCCTCCGAGCAACGAGGCCAGGGAGAAGAGCAGAATGCCGAACATGAATACCCTGCGGCGCCCGAGGATGTCACCCAGCCGCCCACCGAGCAGAAGCAGTCCGCCGAATGTCAGGGTGTAGGCGTTGATCACCCAGGACAGGTTCTCGGTCGAGAATCCCAGCGACGTCTGAATATGCGGAAGAGCGATGTTGACGATGGTGATGTCGAGGACCACCATCAGCTGACAGGAGGCGATCACGAAAAGGGCCATGCCGTTGCCGCGGCCCCGTTCCGGAGTTCTGGCAGTGGACGATGGCTTCACCGGCAGTCCCGTCATGGCGAATAGTTGTCTTTCGGCCAGGGGTGAACAGCACGTTCACTCATCGACGTTAGGACGGACGGGACCGGCCCGCCAATCGATCATTTTCGACCGGCGCCGAGGCCATGCCGGCCGAGCCGACGGGGCCCTGTGGGGCGGCGGCAGGGCTCCGGTGAAGGTCACGTCGCTCGACAGGAAGTACGTACGTGTCCGGTCCATGTCGACGTCTGCCGGATCGTGTGCGCCACGTGAGGGCCGCTGAGGCCCGAGGTGCCCACCGGGATGTCGCAGTACTGGCTGGGCCGTAGCTGCCGGTCCGGTGACCGGTTGGAGGTCGCCCCAGGTGAGCGCCTCTCGGCGCGGCCGCCGCCGCGCAGCTGCCCATCCGGGAACGCGGCCGGGGAGTTGCCGGGTTCCGGAAGTCGCTGCCCCACCGCTGCCGGCACCGTAAGTGTGTGAGGCCGGGTCGACGTCTGTGCCGTGCGCCCCGGCCGTGCCGGTCATCGGGATCGGGCAGAGCGAAGTGGCGGCGAGCACGCCAGCAGTGCGGGCCCCGGGCTTCCCGGCCGGGAAGCCCGGGCTCGCGGCCCGTCCTCGGCGTCACCAGTAGTGGCGACGACCTCCCACGGCGTGGCCGACGGCGCCGAGCACCCACAGGAGGACGCCGATCGCCAGCAGGATGATTCCGATGGTCCACAGAATGCCGATACCGGCCACCAGGCCGATGATGAGCAGGATGGCTCCGATAATGATCATGGCTGCCTCCGGTCGCTCGCCGCCGCGGAATACTTACGGTGCACTTATGAGCATATGCCGTGTTCCCGCACTTTCCCAGACGGGGCGAACAGGCTTCCCACCGGAACGGTCCATCAGCATTGGCGCGAGTGCTCCCCGGTCGGCATAAAGGGGAGAAGGCGGGCTGTTCGAAACCGCAGAATCACCCCCGGAAGCGCTGGAGCGTCATGTCCCCCTCTGCCACCACACCCCGTTACACCGTCCCCGGCCTCAGTGTCGAACAGGGAGGCAAGGTCGTCGCCTCGCTCGGCATGCGTCTGCACGCTCTCAACGACCTCGCGCTCACCCTCAAGCACATTCACTGGAACGTGGTCGGCCCTCATTTCATCGCCGTCCACGAGATGCTCGATCCCCAGACCTCGGCGGTGCGGGAAATGGCCGACGCGGTGGCGGAGCGGATCTCGGCCCTGGGCGGTGAGCCCCAGGGCACTCCGGGCGTGCTCGTCGCCGAGCGCGCCTGGGACGACTACAGCATCGGCCGGGCCGACGCCATCGCCCACCTCGGCGCCCTCGACCTCGTCTACACCGGCCTGATCGAGTCGCACCGCCGGGTGGCCGCCGAGATCGAGGAGACCGACCCCGTCACGCAGGACCTGCTGATCACCCAGCTCGGCGCCCTGGAGCAGTTCCAGTGGTTCGTGCGGGCCCACCTCGAAAGCGGCTCGGGCCGGCTCAGCACCGCCGGCACGTCACGTGAGGAAGAGGCGGCCCAGGCCGCCAAGTCCGGCGCAGGGAGCGCGGAGGCTCCGCGCAAGGCGGCGAAGAAGTCGGCGGCGAAGAAGGGCGCGGCCAAGAAGTCGAGTGCCAGGAAGACGACGGCGGGCCGGAACCGGACCACCCGCTGACCGTACCGCCTCCCCCGTGCTGGCCGGGTGTTTCGGCACCCGTGCCCGACGCGACGGTGC
>NZ_JBEXWB010000451.1:0-4228 GCF_040629645.1 Streptomyces sp. NPDC005899
GCGGCACCCGGCTCCCCGGGCCGCCACCGCCCCCACGGCGGCCACCGGCACATGCCGGGGCGGCCAGGGCTCCGGTCGCTTCTGCGCCGTTTCGACCGTTGTCGGTCCGAGGACCTAATCTGTGCAGCGTGACTTCGCCTGCCGACACCGAGACCGCTGCGCCCCAGCTCAGCGCGGGGCCGCGGCCCGCACAGGGCCCCGCCGCCGACGAGGGGCTCTCGCGTCGGCTGCGCGCGCTCGCCTGCACCGCCCCGCTGCACGACCTCGACGTGCGCAAGGCGAATCTCGCCGGCGAGTACACGGTCTACGCGATGGCCGAGGTCGCCCTCGCGGCGATCGACCTGGTCACCCTCACCATGGATTTCGACACCGGGGCCGACCACGACCAGATAGTGGCCCGACTCCTGCCGAGGGTGGCGGCCCAGGCGCCCCGGCGGCCCGCCACCGAGCACGAACGGGTGGCCCGCTGGGTGCTGGAGAACCTGATCAACGTGGGCAGCGTGGACCGCGGCTTCCGGGCGGTCTACGGCACGTTCGGCCCGGACGGCGTCTACGTCCGCAGGGACTACGACTTCAAACTGGTCGAGGAGGTCCCGGGCCCCGGCGGCGGCGTCTACCTCCGGGCCACCGACGAGGCGGTCAACGTCCTGGTCGGCGCGCTGGACACGGACGTCACCAGCGCCCAGATCGCCGCCGAGGTGAAGCTGGAGGTCCTCGTCAGCAGGGGACGCCTCGCCGACGCCCAGCTCGCCGCCGAACAAGCCCGGTACCGCACCGTGCAGTACGCCGAGACGCTCCGCCGGACGCTGGAGGCGACCCGGCGCAACGTCCGCGCCGTCGACTGGCTCAACGCCGTCCCCGACATGATCGCCGAGGCTCTGGAGCACGTCGCCGACCGCTACCGCCACGAGAACGCCATCCTCACCAACATCCGCAAGGCCAGGGACGAGGCCGGGGAACCGGAGAACAAGCGCCGCGCCGCCGAACTCGTCGACATCGTGAAGGACTGCATCCGCCGCCACACCCAGCTGCAGTCCAGACTCCTGGAAGCCGGTCCGCTCTTCCGCGCCGAACAGGACCGGCAGGCGTTCGCCGCCCCCACGGCACGCACCGGCCTCGATCTGTACGGACAGCTCGTCGCCCCACTGCTGACGCTCCCCCTCGACCACGCCGTCCGGGCCACCGACGCCTTCTTCGCGCACGGCACCGGGCTCCGCGCCCCCTCCTCGGCCCGCCTCGGCGACCTCGTCGACATGCTGCTCACGCCCCCGGTGGAGCGGGAGCACCTGGGCGCGGAGATGCCCGAGCCCGAGCTCGTCGCCACCCCCGACGACAGCCGGTTCAGCGAGGAACAGCTCGCGAACGCCATGGAGCTGCTCGACCTCGAACACGACGCGCCCCGCAGGCTCTCCGGCCTCCTCGCCGAAGCCAGGCTCCGTGACCCGGAGCTGCCCTACCTGGTCGCCCTGCTCGCGGTCCACGCGGCGAGCCCTCCGGTCGGCACCGCCTACCGCCAAGGCGAGCGCCGGCTGCTGTTCTCCGTCGACGACGGAACACCCCTCGACGACGCCGAGTTCGGTGGCGCCGACCTGATAGTGGGCACCGCGCTGCTGGACGCCGCGGGCATGGCCGCGGACCGCAAGGACGCCTCGTGACCGCCACCCGGCCGGCCACCGCCCTCCCGCCGCACCGTGAGCGCCCCACCCGTACCGAGGAGTCCCCGAGTTGAGCGAGCAGTACGCCGAGCACACCGACGCGTGGGACGAGCCGTCCCCCACGCCCGCGGCCGGCGCCGGACCGTCGGCCGCCCCCGCCGCGGTCACCCCCGCCGACACGGCCGACGCGGCCCGGCTCGTCTCCTTCGGGCTGCAGCCGAAGCTGCTGCCCGCGCGCGACACCACGTACGCGGACCTGCTGCGCCGCTACCGGGAGGAGCCGGCCTTCGCCCGCCTCGCGGACGCCGTCGCCACCGGGCTCGGACTCATCGTCCTGGAGGTCTCCACGCGGGCCGGGATGGCCGTGACCGCCGGTGAGGACTCCGTCTTCGCGGTGCGCATGGGCGACTACGCCCGTCGCGCGTCCTCCGACGCCGCCGACCGCTTCCTGCACGGCCTGGCCCACCTCGCCGTCGCCGCCATGGCCTTCCCCCGCCCCGAGGACCTCGCCGACGACGCGTACATCGGCCGGATCACCGTCAACGGCGTCGACGCCTTCGTCCGCCAGGCCTGCCACCGCCTCGAGGAACGCGCCGCGGAGCAGGGCGACAACACCGACCCGGCCACCGACGCGCCCGGGCTGGAGGCGGGATGGCGGATCTACGCCCGCCGCAGTGCCACGGGCGCGACCAAGGACGCCCGCCGGCTCGCCGGTTCCACCACCGGCATCATCGGCAAGGCCGTCGCCTTCCTCACCGACTCGGGCTTCCTCCAGCGCACCGGGGACGACGCGGGCGGCGCCTACCGCACCACCCCCCGCTACCAACTCCAGGTGCGCGACATGGCGGGCAGTGCCGCCATGGCCGAACTGCTGGAGCTCGGCGTCGTCCCGGTCACGGACGGCTCCGCCACCCTGCTGCCCCCACCCGACGCGGACGGCCTGGAGCTGGCCGCCGACGCGGGCCTGCCCTTCCACTCCTGACCCAGCCCCGCACCCCCGCCGCCCCTGCCTGAACGACGAGAGTCCGCCGCCATGTACGAGTTGTCCCGGGTCCGTCTCTACTCCATCGGGCCCGCCGGTGCGCGCTACGCCGACACCGTGCTCGACCTGCGCGGAGTCGGCGAGCCCGTGCCCCGCCCCGCCCCGGCCCAGGCGGAGTTCTTCGAGGACGAGCCCGTCGGCCCGCCGCGCCGCCCGGCGCCCGCGGGGGTGCTCTTCCTGGAGAACGGCGGCGGGAAGTCCGTCCTGCTCAAGCTGATCTTCTCCGTCATGCTGCCGGGCCACCGCAACACCCTGGGCGGCGCCAGCTCGGGCGTCCTGCGCAAGTTCCTGCTCGCCGACGACTGCGGACACGTCGCCCTCGAATGGCAGCACACCCTCACCGGTGAATGCGTCGTCGTCGGCAAGGTCAGCGAATGGCGCGGACGCCAGGTGTCCAGCGACCCGCGCAAGTTCGCCGAGGCCTGGTACTCCTTCCGGCCCGGACCCGGCCTCAGCCTCGACAGCCTGCCCGTCGCCGAGGCCACCGCGGTCGGCCGGCCCGCCGAGGGCGTCTCCGGCGCCCAGGGCAGGCGCCGCACCATGAAGGGCTTCCGCGACGCCCTCACGGACGCGGGCAAGTTCTACCAGCACCTCGACGTGCACTGGGAGGAGATCCACGACCGCTGGAACGAACACCTCGGCGACCTGGGGCTCGACCCGGAACTCTTCCGCTACCAGCGGGAGATGAACGCCGACGAGGGGGAGGCCGCCGGCCTCTTCGCCGTCAAGAAGGACTCGGACTTCACCGATCTGCTGCTGCGCGCGGTCACCGACACGCGGGACACCGACGGTCTCGCCGACCTCGTCAGCGGCTTCGGCAACAAGCTGGGCCGCCGGGCCGAGCTCACCGCCGAGCGCGACTTCACCGCGGGCTCCGTCGAGCTGCTGGGCCGGATCGTCGACGCCACCGCGACCAGGGCCCGCAGCCGCGACATCCACGCGGGTGCCGAGCGGCGCACCCGCACCCTCGCCCGCAGGCTCTTCGCCCGTGCCGGAGAAGAACGCGGGCGCACCGCGGAGCTCGCCGAGCAGGTCACCGCAGCGGCCCACACCGTCACCGAGGCCGAGGACGGCCGCGGCCGCCAGTCCCTGATCGCCGCGGAGCTGGCCTACCGGCACGCCTCGCTCGCCCTCGCCGCGGCCGAGAGGAGCGCCGCCGCCCAGCGCCGGGAGCTCGGTGAGGCACGGACCCTGCACGCCGCCTGGCAGGCCGCCGAAGCGGTCCTGCGCCACCGGGCGGCCGCCGACCGCTCCGCACGCGTCGCCGTGGCCATCCGCGAGGCCGCGCGGGACGCCGCCCCGGCCCTCGCCGCACGCGCGACGGCCGCCGCCGACCTCGTACGCGCCCTGCAGACCGCGGCCGAGGGGGGTGAGCGCGTGGCCGAGGAGGAAGAGGCGCGTTCCGCCACGCTCCAGGCCACGGGTGAGGCGGCGCACCGCGACGCCACCACCGCCGCCACCGAGGCCCAGCGCGCCCGCAGCGAGGCCGGGCACCTGCGCCAGCGCCTCACCGAGGTCGAGCAGGAGACCG
>NZ_JBEXWB010000452.1:0-4227 GCF_040629645.1 Streptomyces sp. NPDC005899
CCCGCCCTCGGCCAGGAGGGGGCCGAGCCACCGGTGACACCGGGATCCCGCGCACCCGGCCCGGTGCGACAGCCCCGCCGGCGCCGCGGGTGCTGCCGAGACCCTTGCGGACGGCAGGCCGGCGCGCCCGGCGGCCGCGGCCCCGAGGCCGTATCCGGAGTCGGGGCACCGGCCCGGCAGGCCGGACCCGGCCCCTCGCCCACCACGCCGCGGGCATGACGGCCCGATGGCCGACCGGCCCCCGCCACCGCGGAGAAGACGGTCGAAGGGCGCTGGGCGAAGAGGCGGGGTCATGGAGAACAGTGAACGAGGACCACATGAAGAACAGTGAACGAGCCGCAGGCACCCGCGCGAACCTCGTCCTGGCGGCAGCACGCCACTTCGACCGGCACGGTTACGACGGCACGACGCTCAGCAGCGTGTGCGTGGAGGCGAACGTCACGCTCGGGGCCCTCACCTTCCACTTCCGTTGCAAAGCGACGCTCGCGTCCGCGGTGGTGCAGGAAGGTGTCGACGAACTGCGGCGCGTCAGCGCGGCGGGCTCCGCCTCCACCGATGCCCTCCCCGGGCTGTCCCTCCTCGTCCAGCAGGTGGCGACGACCCTCCAGCACGACGTCCTCACCCGGGCCGCCGTACGCCTGGTCCAGGAGGGGCACGTGGCTTCCGACTGGCTCGACGTCTTCCGTGACGAGGTTCTGCGCCTGCTGGAGCGGGCCTCCGTCACCGGTGACCTCGTCGCCGGCGTACAGGTGGACACTGCCGTGCGTCTCGTCATGTACGTGGTGGAGGGAGCAACGGCTGAGGCCAGGGGGGCTGCGCGTCCGGGAGGTCCGACGGATCTCGACTTCGCCGAGGTCTGGCGCGCCGTGCTCAACGGGCTGGCCGCGCAGGCGTACTGAGCACGCGGTGCCGGCATGTGCCGTCGGGAACGCGGCCGTCGGGCAGGGGGGCGGAGCGGGGCCGCCCGCACAGGCAGGCGCGGGGGGACGGCCCGGGTTCTTCCCTCCCGTCCGACCGGTCCCCGCGGGTCACCGGCCGGACAGCAGGTGTCTCGGAGCCTCAGCCGCCAGGGCCGACCCCGGCACCGCGCGCCGCACCGAGCTCGTTGACCCGGGAGTAGGTGAAAGCGGCGGAGACCAGCGTCGTGTGGTGGTGCCACCCCGGGAACGACCGGCCCTCGAAGTCCTGGAGCCCGAACTCACCGTTCAGGGTGCTCACCACATCTGCGGCCAGTCGTGGCTGGCGCATCAGGGGCAGCAGTTCGGGCAGCCGCCGGTCGACCAGGTTCGTCAGCCACGCCCGTGCCGGATCGTTCGGGCGCTGCCGGACGAGCAGCCGCAGCGGGACGCGCTCCGCGAAGGAGCCGGGCAGGGTCACCGGGAGGGAGACGAAGGGCTCTCGTTCCGTCCCCACGGCGGTAGTGGGGTCCAGGAGGACCTGCCGGACGGTGCGTGGTGGTGTGCGGGCCGTCGGGGGCACCGTACGTATGACGCGCATGGTGTCGGGGACCTCCACCACGAAGGGCTGCTGGTTCTGTGCCAGCCAGGTGAGGAGGGCTTCCCGGTCCGGCAGCCAGGACAGGTCGGCTGTGACAGGGAGCCGGCGGCCGAGGGGCCACGAGGGGGCCCGCCGCAGAAGTTCCGCGGCCTGCACCCACAAAGGGCCGCGGATCTCCTCCGGCACCCGCACCTTGGCCCGCCGGGCTCCGGTCCACCCGCACGGTATGTACAGGTCCCAGTCGACGGGCAGAGGGCCGTACTCACCCGTGGCCAGCACGACCATTCCCAGCTGGCAGTTGGCCAGCCGCCCCTGCGCGGGGTCGAATCTGCGGTGGACCCCGGCGGAGTGGTCGCCGCGCTTGGGGATGAACACGGGGACCAGCGTCCAGGCCGTCACCGCCGAGCCGGCCTGCGCCACCCAGCGCAACAGGCCCTGACGAGCCGCCAGCCAGTCCCACGGGCTTGCGTTCACGAACTGGTGCAGCGCCTGGGAGGCCGTCGGGGAGTCGCTGATGGCTTCGGCCAGCCGGCGTGGCGACTTCCTGCCCGGTGTCTGCAGCAGCGCCCTGATGTAGAACTCCGCCCAGCCGCGTTGATCCGCCCGGGGGAGACAGCCGAAGACGGTCTCGATGAACGGAGACAGGCGGGGGGTCCGGTCGCCCTCGGTGAACGCTCCGGGCATCGGTTCGTGCAGCAGTGCCATCGGCACTCCCCTTCCACGCGACGTACCGCTGTGCCGGCTCCGTGTGAGGACGTTCCGCCCCCGGGGACGGGGGTTCCCCGGAGGCGAAACCGAGCCAAGCATAAAGACCGCTATGTATGTGCGGTCGGGCGGGGTGGGCCGGGACGACTTGACCAAGTCCGCTGCCGACGTCAGGCCTTGTGCGCGTCGAGGCGGTGTCGTGGCCATGCCCGTGCGGTGGAGCCTGCTCCAGCCCGTGGACCCGAAAGCCTTGTGCTCACCAGGGCCGTCGGCTCGGCGGCGGGCCTTGCCGGCCGGGCTCGGGCGTGTTCGACGTCCGGGCGCCTTCCAGGCATCTTCCGGGCGGGCCGGCTGCCGGGGCTACCGTGTCAGGCCCATCGGTGGGCGGGCCGGTGAAGAGCCCGGCCGGTGCCGTGCGGGGTCAGCCGGTCGCCCCCTGACCTCGCCCGCCACGAAGCCGACTTCGTGCGGACTCCTCCCTGGCGCCGACGCGGGGCAGCCCGCAGGCCCGCGATCCGCCACCCGTGACGGGGGAGGACGTGGGCCGGCAGGGTGGCCGAAGTTGCGTCATGCGTGCACACCGCTCGTACATAAATAGTGCTCTTTATGCTTAGCTGGATACCGCCTCCGGGGAACCCCCGTCCCCGGAGGCGGAACGTCCTCACACGAATCCGGGACAGCGGTACGTCGCGTGGAAGGGGAGTGCCGATGGGACAGTTGCGCGAACCGATGCCCGGAGCGTTCGCCGAGGACGACCGGACCCCCGCCTGTCTCCGTTCATCGAGACCGCCCTCGGCTCTCTCCCCCGAACCGCGGGCGAAGCCGTGGAGCGACGCGCTGTCGCGGACGCCGGGCGGCGACCCCTGACGGTCCCCTCGACCGCACGGCCGATCTCGTCGCCGGCGGGGGAGACCCGCCCGTTCGCCGCAGCGCGGTGAACGGGGCGAGGCCGGTCCCGCGGGTCAGGCCCGGCATGTGAGTCGTCGGGCGACTCCCGCGGGCCCCCGCCCCGGCACCTCGGGACCCGGCCTGCCGGTTCGGCGCGCGGCGCCTTCCGTCCTCTCCAGTGGCGTCCTGCACACGCTCCCGGCGGGATGCACCTTCTCTGTTCGTCACCTGCACGGCACGCCCTGAACCGGGACCATGCCGACCGGAGTCGTCTGCGCGTTCCCGGCCCCTGCAACCCCCCACCTGCGGAAGACCGGATAGAAAGCAGATTTTCGGTGCCCTTAGACCTGGCGGACACACCGCCCTCCACGTACCTGGAAGACCGGCCGCGGACGGCGGCCCGCGACCTCACGAGCGTGACGGGCGGCGAGTGCCGCGACGTCCACCGAGTGCCGCTCGCCTCCCTGGCGGCCGCCGACTCCCCACGTCTGAGAGGGGTGGACCAGGAGCACGTCGAGGTGCTCGCGCAGGGGGAGATCGAGCCGATCCTGGTGCACCGGGACACCCGGCGCGTGGTCGACGGGATGCACCGGCTGCAAGCGACCAGGCTCCGGGGCGAGGAGACGATCGCGGTCCGCTACCTGGACGTACCGTCCAGCGAGGTCTTCATCCACTCCGTGGCCGCCAACGTCGGCCACGGCTTGCCGTTGACGCTCGCGGACCGCAGGGCCGCGGCCCGGCGGATCCTGGTCTCCCACCCCGATCTGTCGGACCGGGCGATCGCCCGTATCACCCGGCTGTCCCCGAAGACCGTCAGCGCCGTCCGCCGTGTTTCGACTGAGGAGATTCCACAGTCGAAGGTCCGGGTCGGGGCGGACGGCCGCTCCCGGCCACTCGACGCGGCCCGACGCAGGGCCGCCGTGCGCGCCTTCCTCGCCGAACACCCGGACGCCACGCTCAACGAGGCGGCCACCAGCGCGGGCGTGTCGGTCAGTACCGCGTGCGACGTACGGCAGCGGATGCGGCGTGACGAGCGGGTCTCTCCCTCGCGTCCGAGCGCCGTACGGGGCGCCCGGGACCGTGACCAGGCGGGCACCGACGGGAAACCGGCGGGCGGCCGGTGCGCGGAGCGCGGCC
>NZ_JBEXWB010000453.1:0-4226 GCF_040629645.1 Streptomyces sp. NPDC005899
GGCCCGCGGGCCGGCGACCCGGCGCGCGTGGTCGGCTGCCGCGGTGTCGGCCGGCGCGCTGCTCCTCACCGCCGCCGTGGCCGCGCCGGGGGCGTACGCCTTCCTGACCTTCCAGCGGGACCGGGGGCTGGAGGTCGAGTCGCTCGGGGCGCTGGTCTTCCACGTGGCCCGGCAGTTCGGCTGGGAGGGCCGGGTGGAGCTGCGCTACGGCTCGATGGAGTTCGCCGGGCCGCACGTGGCGCTGGTCAGCACGCTGGCCCTGGCCCTGAGCGTGCTCGGCTTCGGGTGGCTGCTCCTGTGGCGGCTGCGGGCCCGCGCGTTCGCGGAGCACACACCGGCTGACGCGGCCTTCACCGCCGTGCTGCTGTTCACCGTGACCAGCCGCGTCATCAGCCCGCAGTACATGGTGTGGCTGGTCGGGCTCGGTGCGGTGTGCCTGGTGTTCCGGGGCACCCGGATGGTGGTGCCCGTGTACCTGGTCCTCGTGGCCACGGCGGTCACCCTGCTGGAGTTCCCGCTGGGGTTCGCGCACGTGGTGGCCAGTGACGCGCAGGGGGTGGCGCTGATGGCCGTGCGCAACGGACTGCTCGTCGCGGCGACGGCCACCGCGGGGTGGCGGCTGTGGCGGGAGACCGTGCCGGTGGGCGGGCAGGGGGCCGGGGAGGCGGGCCGGGTCAGCCGAGCCGGGCGCGCAGATACTCCCGCCAGCGCGCCGTGAAGTCCTCGGGGGTGGTGCCGAGGACCGTCTGCAGGGCCTTCTCCACCGCCCCGTCCCGCCCCGCGTGGCCCCCCACGGCCCCGTAGAAGGCGATCAGGTCCTCCTCGCTCCAGTCCCGGGCGATCAGCGCGCAGGCCAGCCAGGCGCCCTCGTACGCCCTCGCCAGCCGTGTGGCGTCGCCACCGAAGGCGAAGTCACCGTCCGCCGGCAGTGCGGCGGGCGCATCACCGCTCCGGACGGCCTCGGCCAGCTCCGGCGCGATCTCCTGGTCGGTGCGGCTCTCCCGGCGGTAGGCGGCCCAGTCGGCGAAGCCCTCGGACAGCCAGACCGGGGTGGCGGCGGACGTGCCGGCGCGCGTCGCCACGTGCGTCGTCTCGTGGGTGAGGACGACCCGCTGCCCGAACGCACCGAGCATCCCGTACGCCTCCGGGTTGACGACGACCCGGTCCGCCGGCCGCCGGCCGCTGCCGCCGACCTCGCCGGTGGTCACGGCCGCCGTCCCCCGGTAGCTCGCCGCGGGCGAGCCCAGGAGCGCCGCCATGTCCTGCACCGACTCCGGTACGAGTACCACCACCCGCTTCTTCCAGGGCGCGGGCCAGGCGTCCGACACCGCGGGCACGGCGCTGTCGGCGGTGGCGGCGATCCGCCGCAGCTCCTCGTCCCGCCTGCCGACCCCCAGGACGAGGCTGTGGGCGCCCCGGACGGCCTGGACGTCGCCCTGCTGCCAGAGCAGGGCGCGGGCGTCGCCGCGGGCCCGGTCCCCGGCGACGTACCAGGCCCCGTCCCGGCCCCGGCGGACCAGCTCGACCGTGCGGGAGGAGGTCATGGGGGCGTCGTCGTACCCCTTGATCCGGTAGCGGAGCTCGACGTCGGCGCTGACCCGGCCGGCGCCCCGGCCGGTCACGTTCTTCACCTCGTACGCCCAGGACGCCAGGGGCACGTCGGCCAGGGCGGCCAGCTCGGTGCGCTGGGCCGACCGGAACGACGCGGCCCGGGGGTCCAGCTGGGCGAGGTAGGCGCCGGTGTCGTGCCGCATGACCGCCGCGGCCCGCCGGTCCAGGGCGGCGCCGACCTCCGGGGCGGTGATCCCGGGGCCGGGCTCCTGCGGGGCGGCGCAGGCGGACGTGAGCAGCAGCCCGGCGAGCACGGCACCCGCCGCGCTCCGTCCACGGGTGCGTCCCCGCCGCGCGTCCTGCGTTCGAACAGCCATCCTGCCGATCGTACGGTCAGACGGGGGTGACCGAGGAGACGGGCGTCATGCCGGCGGGGGCCGTACCGCACCGGTGCGCCCGAGGTACGGGGGCATGGACGACCTGGCCGTCTCCCGCGTGACCCGGCCGCCTTGGACGTACATGTGCGCGGACGGTGACCGGGCGGCCACGAGCGCCAGGGGACCGCGCCGGGGGCGCGCGGGGCGCGGACGACAACGCCCCGCCGGTGACCTGGGGTCTCCGGCGGGGCGGCGGTCGGTGCGGGGCGCGCGGTGCGCCCGTTCGGGTGTCAGCCGATCCGCACGCCGAACTGGAAGGAACCGAGGTACTCCATCGCCTCGTACCGGACGTTCTTGCCCGGGTAGGGGGCGTGCAGCACCTGGTTGTTGCCGGCGTAGATGCCCACGTGCGAGGTGCCGCTGAAGAACACCAGGTCGCCCGGCTTCAGGGCGCTGCGGCCGACCCGCACACCCTCGTTGGCCTGGGTGTAGGTCGTGCGCGTGATCTGCACGCCGGCCTGGCCGAAGGCCCACTGGGTCAGGCCCGAGCAGTCGTAGGAGTTGGGGCCCGTGCCCCCGCGGAAGTACGGCTTGCCGATCTGCGTGGCGGCGGCCTGGAGGGCGGCGGCGCCGACGCCCGAGCCGGGAGCCTCGTTGCCCAGCTCGACCCGGTCACCGGCGGCGCGGCTGGCACGCTGGTCGTCCGCGGCCATCTTGGCGCGCTCGGCGGCGGTAAGGGTGTTCAGCAGCTGCCGGGCATCGGCCAGCTTGACCTGGTACTTCTTCTTGTTGGCGTTGAGCGTCTTGCGGACCTCGGCGAGGTCGTCGAGCTTGCCCTGCGCCTCCTTGCGCTGCTGCGCGAGGGTGCGCTGCTTGGCCTGGATCTTCTGCAGCGACTGGGCCTGCTTGGCCGTCAGCTGGTCGAGGGCGGAGGCCTGGTCGAGGAAGTCGTCCGGGTCGGAGGAGAGCAGCAGCTGGACGGACGGGTCGAGGCCGCCGGAGCGGTACTGGGCGGTGGCGAGCGAACCCAGCTGGCCGCGCAGGGTGTTGAGCTCCAGCTGCCCGCGGGCGACCTTGTCCTGCAGCGCGTCGACCTGCTTCTTGAGCTTGTCCTGCTGCTCCTCGGCGCCGTTGGCCTTCTCGTTGACGATCTCGGCCTCGTGGTACAGCTTGTCGACCTTCGCCTTGACCTCGCTCTTGGTCGGCTTGGGGTCGGCGTGAGCGGCCTGGGAAGTCAGGGCCACGGCAGCGGCGGCGGTCGCGGTGAGCACGGTCACGCGGGTGCGGCTCGGCTGCTTGGGACGACGGTGGGACGCCACGAAGGCGAGCTCCTTCTTCCTCGAGCCGCCTACCGGGCTGTGGGGGAAGGGATCCCCGGCTCCGTGCACGTCACGGACTCGGCGGTTCCTTCGCTGCCGCCCCGGGTGGGCGATCAACCGTGCGAAGGTTCGAGGCCTGACCTTAGTGACCATCTTGTGATCAGTTCAAATCCCCACAGGGAAAATCTCGTCACACCAGGCACATCTTTACTTTCATCACACCGCCCGTAGCCGTGACTTGACGGTACGTTCCCTGCAACCCCGGCAAGTCACCCATGCCGTCACATGCCGCACTAGACGCGCGAAAGCCGCTTCAGGAGCAAGGCGGACGTGACCGGCCTGGCCCCCGCCTTCGCCACACCGTCGGCCACTTCGCGGTCGGTCGACACCACCACGACGGGCCGGCCCGGGGGTTCGGCGCGCGCCAGCTGCCTGATCAGTTCGTCCGCCGTGACACCCGCCTTGCTGAACAGCACCCGAACCCCGCGCGGCGGGGCGAGCAGGACCGGGGCGGCGAGCTCGGCGCCGTCGAACACGCAGGTCATCTCGGCGCCCGTCTGCGCGGCGAGGACGGAGAGGCCGCCCAGCAGACGCAACCGCTGCTTTTCCAGGGGCATCTGCGGATAACCGGTCTTCGTGACGTTGTAGCCGTCGACGATCAGGTGGGCCTGCGGCAGGGCGAGCAACTGGTCGAGCAGGGCGGGGTCGGTCTCCGAAAGGGCCCTGGCCGCGATGTCCTTCGGCGACATCCGGCCGGGCTCGACCGCGTCCACACTGTCGGCCGGCCGCGTCGACGAGGGCGGCAGGGCGAGCTCGCGACGGAGCCCCTGGGCCGCGTCGAGCACGGTGTCCAGGAGCAGCCGGAGCCGCATGTCCTCGACCGAGCGGCCCTCCCTGGCCGCCCTCCGTCCGGCCTCGGCCGATGCCTCCGCCTCGGCGAGACGCGCCTTGAGGCGCCGAGAGCGAGTCCCGGCGCCTC
>NZ_JBEXWB010000454.1:0-4218 GCF_040629645.1 Streptomyces sp. NPDC005899
TGCTTGAGCGGACCGCGCCACCTCGTTACTCTCCAGTAGATCCGCTCGTGCGGCTCCGGGGCGGCCCCGGGGCCGGGCGGACGCGAGGAGGCGGCAGCGATGTCCTCAGCAGACCCCACCGAACGGACCGGGCGCGGCCTGCCGGAGGAGCCGGCCCCGCAGCCCGGACTCGCGGAGAGCGCCCGGGAGCTCGCCGAGGGCCGTACGACCTCGCGGGAGCTCGTCGCGGCCTCCCTGGCACGCATCGAGGCGAGCCGCCACACCCTCAACGCCTTCCGGCACCTGCGCGCCGAAGAGGCGCTCGCCGAGGCCGCCGAGGCCGACCGGCGGCTCGCGGCCGGCGAGCGGCTGCCGCTGCTGGGCGTACCGGTCGCCGTCAAGGACGACACCGACGTCGCGGGTATGCCCACCTACTTCGGCTGCGACGGGGAACTGCCGCCCGCGTCCGCCGACAGCGAGGCGGTCCGCCGGCTGCGCGTGGCGGGGGCCGTGATCGTCGGCAAGACGAACTCCTGCGAGCTGGGCCAGTGGGCCTTCACCGAGGGGCCCGCCTTCGGCGCCACCCGCAACCCCTGGAACACGGCCCACACACCCGGCGGTTCGTCCGGCGGGTCGGCCGCGGCGGTCGCCGCCGGCCTGGTCCCCGCGGCGCTCGGCTCGGACGGGGCCGGATCCATCCGCATCCCGGCGGCGTGGACACACCTCGTCGGCATCAAACCGCAGCGCGGACGGGTCTCCGTCCACCCCCGCAACGACGCGTTCCAGGGGCTCACGGTCAACGGGCCCCTGGCCCGTACGGTCGCCGACGCGGCCCTGCTCCTGGACGCCGCGGCCGGCCCGCACCCCGCGGACCCGCACCGCCCCCCGGCCGTCGACGCCTCCGCCGCGGCCCGCCGCGATCCCGGCAGACTGCGGATCGGCCTCGCCCTCGACCCCCCGCTCACCCTCACCCGGAACGCGCCCCACCCGGACGTCCTGCGCGCCGTCACCGCGCTGGCCGGCACCCTGGCCGGCCTCGGCCACGACGTCGAGGAGGCACGCCCCCGCTACGGGCTGATCGGCCTCTCCTTCGTACCCCGCGCCACGGCCGGCATCGCCGAGCTCGCCGCGCTCCACCCCGAACCGGGGCTCCTGGACCCGCGCACCCGCAGCGCCCTGCGCACCGGGACCCGCCTCGGCGGCCGGGTGGTACGGGCGGCACGGGCGCGGGAGGTGCGCCAGCACCGCAGGATCGGGGCCTTCTTCGACCCGGCCGGGTCCGGATACGACGTACTGCTGACCCCGACCACCGCCGCCCCACCGCCCAGGATCGGGGCCTTCGACGACCTGAGCGCCTGGCGCACCGACGTCGCCATGACCGCCGCCTGCCCGTACGCCTGGCCCTGGAACGTCCTCGGCTGGCCGGGCGTCAACGTCCCCGCGGGCTTCACGGGCGACGGCCTGCCCGTCGGCGCCCAGCTGCTCGGGCCCTCCCGCAGCGAGGAGCGGCTCATCTCCCTCGCCGCCCAGCTGGAGGCCGACCGGCGCTGGTACGAGCACCGCCCGCCCCGGCCCGGCACACCGGTCGCGACCTCGCCGGCCGGGCCGGCGAGGTGACCGCCCCGGCGACCCGGGGCTGAGCACCGTCCCACATGGTGGCCGTCCCGTCCGCGGCCGGGACGGAAGCCGGCCCCGCGCCAGGAAAGGCGGGAAGCGCCGGACCCGGTGCGGCCGGGGGCCGTCCCTACCCATCAGGGCTGGTCGCGGCGTACGGGCGGCCGCACGCCCGCCGGCCGGACCCGTCGTGTCACCGGCACGCCCGGACGATTCCCGGCCGAAGAGGGGGCGGGCCCCTGTGGAGAGGGGGGCGGTCACGAGATATCTTGATGTCAAGCAATGTTGCAGACGTGGAGCGGAGCACCCGGTGACTGACTCGACCATCATCTATACGCACACCGACGAGGCCCCTGCCCTGGCGACGTACTCGTTCCTGCCGGTCGTCGAGGCCTACGCCTCGACCGCGGGAGTCACGGTGGAGCGGCGTGACATCTCCCTGGCCGGGCGCATCATCGCCGGGTTCCCGGAGCGTCTGAAGGCCGACCAGCGTATCGATGACGCACTCGCCGAGCTCGGTGAGCTGGCCAGGACGCCCGGCGCGAACATCATCAAGCTGCCCAACATCTCGGCCTCGATCCCGCAGCTCAAGGCCGCGATCGCCGAGCTCCAGGAGCAGGGCTACGACCTCCCGGACTACCCGGACGACCCGCGGACCGACGAGGACAAGGACGTCCGCGCGCGGTACGACAAGGTCAAGGGCAGCGCGGTGAACCCCGTCCTGCGTGAGGGCAACTCCGACCGCCGCGCTCCCGCGTCGGTCAAGAACTACGCCAAGGCGCACCCGCACCGCATGGGCGCCTGGTCGGCCGACTCGAAGACGAACGTCGCCACCATGGGCGTCGACGACTTCCGCTCGACCGAGAAGTCCGTCGTCATCTCCGAGGCCGGATCGCTGCGCATCGAGCTCACGGGCGACGACGGCACGACCACGGTGCTGCGCGAGTCCGTGCCGGTCCTGGCGGGCGAGGTCGTCGACGCGGCCGTCATGCGCGTCGCCGCGCTGCGCGAGTTCTTCACCGCTCAGGTCGCACGCGCCAAGGCCGAAGGCGTGCTGTTCTCGGTGCACCTCAAGGCCACGATGATGAAGGTCTCCGACCCGATCATCTTCGGCCACGTGGTGCGCGCCTTCTTCCCGAACACCTTCGCCAAGTACGGCGACGCGCTCGCCGCGGCCGGTCTCACCCCGAACGACGGCCTCGGCGGCATCCTCAAGGGCCTGGACTCCCTGCCCGACGTCGGCGCCGAGATCAAGGCGTCCTTCGAGGCCGAGCTCGCCGAGGGCCCGGCCCTGGCGATGGTCGACTCCGACAAGGGCATCACCAACCTGCACGTCCCCAGCGACGTCATCGTCGACGCCTCCATGCCGGCCATGATCCGCACCTCCGGCCACATGTGGGGCCCGGACGGCAACGAGGCCGACACCCTCGCGGTCCTGCCCGACAGCAGCTACGCGGGCGTCTACCAGGTCGTCATCGACGACTGCCGCGCCAACGGCGCCTTCGACCCCTCCACCATGGGCTCCGTACCCAACGTCGGCCTCATGGCGCAGAAGGCCGAGGAGTACGGCAGCCACGACAAGACCTTCGAGATCCCCGCCACCGGCACCGTGCGGGTCCTCGACGGCAACGGCGACGTCGTGCTCGAGCAGGCGGTCGGCGCCGGTGACATCTTCCGGATGTGCCAGACCAAGGACGCCCCGATCCAGGACTGGGTCAAGCTCGCCGTCACCCGCGCCCGCGCGACCGGCAACCCGGCCGTCTTCTGGCTCGACGAGGGCCGCGCCCACGACGCCAACCTCATCGCCAAGGTCACCACCTACCTGGCCGACCACGACACCGAGGGCCTGGACATCTCCATCAGGACGCCCGAGGAGGCCACGGCGTTCTCCCTGGAGCGCATCCGGCGCGGCGAGGACACCATCTCCGTCACCGGCAACGTGCTGCGTGACTACCTCACGGACCTCTTCCCCATCCTCGAGCTGGGCACCAGCGCCAAGATGCTCTCGGTCGTCCCGCTGATGAACGGCGGCGGACTGTTCGAGACGGGCGCGGGCGGTTCGGCGCCCAAGCACGTGCAGCAGCTGGTCAAGGAGAACTACCTGCGCTGGGACAGCCTCGGTGAGTTCCTCGCCCTGGCGGTCAGCTTCGAGCACCTGGCCACCACCACGGACAACGCGCGGGCCAAGGTGCTCGCCGACACCCTGGACCGGGCCACCGGCACGTTCCTCAACGAGGACAAGTCCCCGAGCCGCAAGCTCGGCGGCATCGACAACCGCGGCAGCCACTTCTACCTCGCGCTGTACTGGGCCCAGGAGCTCGCGAAGCAGACCGACGACGCCGCGCTCGCCGAGGCGTTCGGCCCGCTCGCCACGACGCTGTCCGAGCAGGAGCGGACCATCGTGGACGAGCTGATCGCCGTCCAGGGCAAGCCGGCCGAGATCGGCGGCTACTACCAGCCCGACCCGGCGAAGGCGGAGGCCGTCATGCGCCCGTCGGCGACCTTCAACGAGGCCATCGCCTCGCTGGGCTGACCCCGGCGCACCGCCTCGCCGGGCTGTCCCGGCGTGGCACGGCGCACCGCACCGCACGTCCGGGCCGCCCCCGGCAGGCATCCCGCCCGCCG
>NZ_JBEXWB010000455.1:0-4200 GCF_040629645.1 Streptomyces sp. NPDC005899
GCCGTGCCGTCCGCCGCCACGGTGTAGGCGACGAGCCGCCGGTCGCCGGGCCGGTCCTCGCGGACGACGGCGCAGGCCGCGGCGACCGAGGGCAGGGCGGTGAGCGCGGCTTCGATCTCACCGAGTTCGATGCGGAAGCCGCGAAGCTTGACCTGGTCGTCGACGCGGGAGACGTAGACGAGCTCACCGGCGGCCGTCCAGCGCACCAGGTCGCCGGTGCGGTACATGCGGCCTCCCGCCCGGTCGAACGGGTCGGCCACGAAGCGGGAGGCGGTCAGGGCGGCCCGGCCGTGGTAGCCCCGGGCCACTCCCCCGCCGGCGACGTACAGTTCGCCCACGACGCCCGGCGGCACCGGTGCCAGCCGGCCGTCCAGGACGTGGACGCGGGTGCCGTCGACGGGGACGCCGATGGGCACGGCGCGGTCGGGGGCCAGCGGTCCGTCCGGGTGCTGGAAGGTGCTCATGGTCGCGCAGACGGTGGTCTCCGTCGGTCCGTAGGCGTTCACCAGGAACCGGTCCCGTGCCCAGGCGCGCACCAGGGCCGGCGGGCACGCCTCCCCGGCGAGGACCAGCGTGGTGCCGGCCGGCAGCGAGCCGGGCGGCATCACCGCGAGGACGGCGGGCGGCAGGGTGAGGTGGCTGACGCCCCGCTCGCGGACCAGCGCGGCCAGCGCGGGGCCGGGCAGCAGGGCCTCGCGCTCGTCGATCTCCAGGCACGCCCCGGAGAGCAGGCCCATGCACAGCTCCCAGAACGCGGCGTCGAAGCTGACGGACGCCATGTGCAGCACCCGGCTGTCCGGGGTGACGCGCAGCCGCTCGATCTGGGTCCGGGCCATGGCGCCGGCGCCCTGGTGGGTGACCACGACACCCTTCGGGCGGCCGGTGGAGCCGGACGTGTAGATGACGTACGCCGGATGTTCCGGGAGCAGGGCCGGGGCGGGGCCCGTGCGGGGGGCCGGGTGCGTGGGGGCGGGTGCCGGGGATCCGTCGCGGAGGTCGCCCACGTACACGCAGGGCACCTCGGAATCGGGCAGGCGGCGGCGGACCGCGGGGGTGGTGAGGAGCAGGCGGGGCCGGGAGTCCTCGATCATGTAGGACAGCCGCCGGGCCGGGTAGTCGGGGTCGAGCGGCACGTACGCCGCACCGGCCTTGAGGACGCCGAGGAGCGCGACGACCAGGTCGTGGGTGCGGGGCAGGGCGACGGCCACCCTGTCCTCCGGGCCCGCGCCCAGGGCCGTGAGGTGGTGGGCGAGGGCGTCGGAGCGGGCGTCGAGCTCGCGGTAGGTCAGGGTGGTGTCCGCGTCGCGGACGGCCGGGGCGTCCGGGGAGCGCCGTACCCGGTCGGCGAAGAGCGCCGGGACGGTCGCCACGGGGAGGTTCCCGGCGGGGCCGGTCCCCCAGGCGTCGAGGCGTGCTCGCTCGGCTGCGGTGAGGACGTCGTAGGCGCTCAGCCTGCGCTCCGGGTCGGTGGTGACGGCGCGGAGCAGCAGGGCCAGACGTCCGGCGAGGCCCTGGACCGTGGCCGCGTCGAAGAGTTCCGTCGCGTAGTCGACGGCGGCCCGCATGCCGGTGGGCACGCCGTGTTCGTCGTGGGTCTCGGTGAAGGTGAACGACAGGTCGAACTTGCTGACGCCGGGGTCGACCGGCACGCCCGTCGCGGTGAGGCCGGGCAGGTCGATCGGGGCGGCGGGGGCGTGGTTCTGGAGGACGAGCATGGTCTGGAAGAGCGGATGGTGGTTCCGCGACCGCGCGGGGTTGAGCAGTTCCACCAGGCGCTCGAAGGGGACGTCCTGGTGTGCGTACGCCGACAGGTCGAACTCCTTCACACGGTCGAGGAGTTCGAGGAAGGTGGGGTCGCCGCTCAGGTCGGTGCGGAGCACGAGCGTGTTGACGAAGAAGCCGACGAGGTCGGCGGCGGCCTCGTCGGTGCGTCCGGCGACGGCCGTGCCCAGCGGGATGTCGTCCCCCGCGCCGTGCCGGGAGAGGACGGCCGACAGGGCGGCCTGGAGCACCATGAAGACGCTGCACCCGCGGGAGCGCGCGAGGTCAGCGACCCGCCGGGCGGTGAGGGGGTCGAGGTCGAAAGTGTGGGTGGCGCCGGTGTGCCGGGGCGCCGCGGGGCGCGGCCGGTCCCACGGCAGCTCGACCATCTCCGGCAGCCCGTCCAGCGCCTCGCGCCAGTGGGCCAGTTGCCGGGCGACGAGGCTGCCGGGTCCGTTCTCGTCGCCGAGCAGACGGTGCTGCCAGAGGGTGAAGTCGGCGTACTCCACGGGCAGCCGGGTCCAGGACGGCGCCTCGCCGCGGGCCCTGGCACGGTAGGCGGCCCCCAGGTCGCGCGTGAGGGGTGCGAGGGACGAGCCGTCGGCGGCGATGTGGTGGACGACGAGGACGAGGACGTGGACGTCGTCGGCGGGGCGCAGCAGGTTCGCCCGGACCGGGAGCCGGTGCTCGATGTCGATCGCCGTGTGCGCGGCGGCCGCGATCCGCGCGGGGAGCCGCTCCTCCTCGACGTGCTCCACGGTGAGCGGCAGGTGGACGTCATCGGGGGCGGTGACGTGCTGGTGCGGCCGGCCGTCGCGCTCCGGGAAGACGGTGCGCAGGGCCGCGTGCCGGGTGACGACGTCCCCGAGGGCCAGGCGCAGGGCTTCCGTGTCGAGCGGTCCCTCCAGTCGCAGGGCGAAGGGGATGTTGTAGGTCGCGGAGGGGCCTTCGAGGCGGTGGAGGAACCACAGTCGCCGCTGGGCGTAGGAGAGCGGAAGGACGGTGGGGCGTTCCTGCGGTACGAGGGCGGGGCGGGCGGGGCGGCCCGCGTCCCGCAGGGCGGTGGCGAGCGTGGCGACGGTGGGGTTCTCGAAGAGGGCGCGGATCTCGGTCTCGGTGTCCAGGGCGGTGCGGATGCGGCCCACGAGCCGGGTGGCCAGCAGGGAGTGGCCGCCCAGGGCGAAGAAGTCGTCGTCCACGGCGACGCGGTCCACGCCCAGGACGTCGGCGAACAGCCCGGCGAGGATCTCCTCGTGGGCGTTGCGCGGGAGCTGGCCGGCCGGGTCCCGCGGGCCGGTGGGGACGGGCAGGGCCGACCGGTCGAGCTTGCCGTTGGGGGTCAGGGGCAATGCGTCCAGTGGCTGGATCGCGGCGGGCACCATGTAGGCGGGCAGGTGGCGGCCCACGTGCGCGGCGAGCAGGCCGGGTTCAGGCGTGCGGCCGGGGGCCGGGACGACGTAGGCGGTCAGGGTGCGGTCGCCGGGGAGGTCCTCACGGACCACGACGCAGGCCGCACGGACGGACGGGTCGGCGCGCAGCACCGCCTCGATCTCGGCCGGCTCGATGCGGTGGCCGCGGAGTTTGACCTGCTGGTCGGCCCGGGCGACGTAGTGCAGGGTGCCCCGGGCGTCCCGGCGCACGAGGTCGCCGGTGCGGTACATCCGCTGTCCGTCGCCGGCGAACGGATCGGCGACGAAGCGCGTGGCGGTGAGGCCCGGGCGGCCCAGGTACCCGCGCGCGACCCCCGGCCCGGCGACGTACAGTTCCCCCTCCGCGCCGGGGGGTACGGGCCGCAGGGCCGCGTCGAGCACATGGGCACGCATGCCGTCGAGCGGCCGGCCGATCGGTGGGACGGCGTCGGGGGCGTCGTCGGGGCCGGCACGGTGGACGGTCGCGAAGGTGGTGGTCTCGGTGGGCCCGTAGACGTTGAGGAAGGCGGTGCCCGGGTGGGCGGCGGCCAGGCGCTGGAGGACCCCGGGGGCCGCCGCCTCGCCTCCGGAGGCGACGAGCCGCAGCCCTCGGAAGGCGCCGGGATCGGTTTCGGCGAGGACGTTGAACAGGGCGGTCGTCAGGAACACCGCCGTCACGCCGTCCCGGGCCGTCAGCTCCCGGAGTGCGGTGGGCTGAAGCGTTCCTTCCGGGGCGACGACGACGCGGCCGCCGTTCAGCAGGGGCGCCCACATCTCGAAGGTGGAGGCGTCGAAGACGTACGCCGAGTGCATCAGGACGGCGTCGGCCACGCCGCCGCTCCACGTCCGGTCCGCCGAGAGGGCGGTGATGTCGGCGTGGGTCACGCCGACGCCCTTGGGGAGGCCGGTGGAGCCGGAGGTGAACATGACGTACGCGAGCCGGTCGCCGCCCCCGCCGGCGGGCAGCGGACCGGGGGCGGCCGGGCCGCCGTCCCGCACACCGCCCGCCGCGTCGACCGACACCACGCGC
>NZ_JBEXWB010000456.1:0-4183 GCF_040629645.1 Streptomyces sp. NPDC005899
AACCGGCCCCGCCGCCCTCGCCGCGTCCGTCCTCGGGCCACGGCCACGGCCAGGGCCACAGCTACGGCCACGGCCACGGCCACGGCTACGGCTACGGGGACGGTGCCGGAGGGGAGGAGAGGGCAGGGGCCGTCTCCGGTACCGGCACCTCCTGCGGGCCGCCGGACGCCGGCTCGCCCAGCTCCTCCAGCGCCTTGCCGGCCAGAGGGGCGGCCAGCGGCGAGAAGCGCGGATCGGTGCGCAGCGCCTCGTCCAGGTGGCCGCGGGCCGGGCCGTCCTGTCCGAGGCTGCTCTCGATCACGCCCAGGTGGTACGCGTACGAGGCGTCCCGGATCCCCGTCTCCACCGCCCGTTCCGCGTACTGGATGCCCTCCTCGGAGCGGCCCGCCCGGTGCAGTGCCCAGCCCAGGGCGTCCGCCACCGCCGCGCTGCGGCGCAGCGACGACCACTCCGCGCGCATCAGCTCCACGGCCGCGTCCGGGTCGCCGTGGTCGGCCTCGTAGCGGGCCTCCACCACGGACTCGTTCACTCCCGCGGCCTCCGCCCGCGCCAGGAGCCCGCGCAACTCCGCGTACTGGGTGCGGGCGTCGCCGTCGAGGTCCATCGACTCGTACAGCTCGCCCAGTTCGAGGACGTACTGCGGGACGGGCAGCTTCGCCGTGACCGTCCGGTAGTCGGCCAGCGCCTCGTCCGTACGGTCCAGGGCCGCCAGGGCGCGGGCCCGGCCCGCACGGGATTCCAGGTGGCCGCTGTCCGTGCGCAGGGCGGCCTCGTACTGGGCGAGGGCCTCCGCGGGCTCGCCGCGTTCCCGGGCCAGGTCGCCCAGGCGGTGCAGCGCCTCCGCCTTCTCGGCCGGTGACGTGGCGTGGTCCGCGGCCTCCTGGGCGGTGGCCAGGGCGTCCTCGCGCCAGCCCTGGTTGCGGTACATCTGGGACGTCCTGGCCAGTGCGGGGACGCCCTTGCGCAGGGCGGCGAACCTCTCGGTGGCCTTTGCCGCGGCCGCGTACTCACCGAGGCCGACGTACGCGTCGATCAGGACCGGGTAGGCCGTCCAGTCCTTCGGCTGCCGGGCGCGCACCGCCTCGCCCCACTTCTTCGCCGCGAGGTGGTCGTGCCGGGCGTTGGCGAGCGCCCCCAGTCCCACCCACGCCTCCGTGTTCCCCCGCTCACCGGGCTCCGCGGCCAGTGACCGCCGGAGTGCCTGTTCGGCGCGCGGGTAGTAGGCGGTGTCCGCGGCGCGCCGGCCCCACTCCGCGTAGGCCGTGCCGAGCACCGCCCAGGACGGCGCGTCGGCCGGATGCGTCTCGACCCACTTCTGCCGGTCGCCGATCAGGGCCGTCAGGTCGGAGAGGGACGCCGGGGAACCGGCCGCCGCCGCGGCCTCGGCGCGCGCCACCGGCCCCGGCCGGGGTGGTGCGGCCTTCCGGGGGCCGTCCGGTACGGCGACCACCGCGCCGGCCACGAGGACGGCGCCGGCGACGGCACCGAAAGCGGCCCTGCGCAGTGTGGTGCGCAGGGGGGCGGGAGGCGGGGGGACGGACGTCGCGCCCTCCGGCGGCAGGAGGGAGGGGGGTGGCTCCGGGATCTGCTGCGGCTTGGCATCCATGACCATCACTCTGCGTCAGTACGAAGATCGCATCGCGCTCCATGTGTGCGGGCGTAGACGGGTTCACACCATTGGCCCCGGGTGTCACGCTTGGATCATGGACGCACTTGTCGAACACCTGCGGGCGGGCCTTCCGGCCGATGCCCTGATCACGGATCCGGACGTCACGGCCTCGTACGCCCACGACATGGCGAGCTTCTGCGAGGCCGGGGCACCCGCGGTCGTCGTGCTCCCGCGCACGGTCGAGGAGGTCCAGCACGTCATGCGGACCGCCACCGCGCTACGGGTGCCCGTGGTGCCCCAGGGCGCGCGGACGGGCCTCTCCGGCGGGGCGAACGCCTCCGACGGCTGCATCGTGCTCTCCCTGACGAAGATGGACCGGATCCTGGAGATCAGCCCGGTCGACCGGATCGCGGTCGTCGAGCCGGGCGTCGTCAACGCCGCGCTCTCGCGTGCCGTCGGGGAGCACGGGCTGTACTACCCGCCGGATCCCTCCAGCTGGGAGACGTGCACCATCGGCGGCAACATCGGCACCGCCGCCGGCGGCCTGTGCTGCGTGAAGTACGGGGTCACCGCGGAGTACGTACTGGGCCTGGAGGTCGTCCTCGCCGACGGGCGGCTCCTCAGCACCGGCCGGCGCACCGCCAAGGGCGTCGCGGGATACGACCTCACCCGGCTCTTCGTGGGGTCGGAAGGCAGCCTCGGCATCGTCGTCAAGGCCGTGCTCGCCCTGCGGCCGCAGCCCCCGCGGCAGCTGGTGCTCGCCGCCGAGTTCCCCTCCGCCGGGGCGGCCTGCGACGCGGTGTGCCGGATCATGGAACAGGGACACACCCCGTCACTCCTCGAACTGATGGACCGTACGACGGTGCACGCCGTCAACGCGATGGCCTCCATGGGACTCCCCGAGTCCACCGAGGCACTGCTGCTCTGCGCCTTCGACACACCCGACCCGGCGGGCGACCTCGACGCCGTCGGCAAGCTGTGCACCGCCGCGGGCGCCACCGAGGTCGTGCCCGCCGACGACGCCGCCGAGTCCGAACTCCTGCTGCAGGCGCGCCGGCTGTCACTGCCCGCCCTGGAGACCGTCAAGTCCGCCACCATGATCGACGACGTGTGCGTGCCGCGCTCGAAGCTCGGCGCGATGATCGAGGGCACCGCCGCCATCGCCGCGGAGTTCGACCTGACCATCGGGGTCTGCGCCCACGCGGGCGACGGGAACACCCACCCCGTCGTCTGCTTCGACCACACCGACGCGGACGAGTCCCGCAGGGCGCGCGCGTCCTTCGACGCGATCATGGCGCTGGGCCTGGAACTCGGCGGCACCATCACCGGCGAACACGGCGTCGGCGTGCTGAAGAAGGAGTGGCTCGACCGCGAACTGGGCGAAGTGGGGCTCGAGTTGCAGCGGGGTATCAAGGCGGCCTTCGACCCGCTCGGCCTCCTCAATCCGGGCAAGCTGTTCTGACCCCGGAGCACCCGGAGCACCCGGAGCACCCGGAGCACCTGGACCGCCCGGACCACCGCCCACCGCCCCCCGGGCCGCCGGCCGGCCCCGTGCCGTTCACAGCTCGCCGTCCGGGGCCTCGTCGGTGGACCACGGGTCGGTGAGCCAGAGGTCGTCGGCCGGCAGTGGGCTGAGCAGCCGGGCGAGCGCGTCGTCCAGGCCGAGTCGCGCGCTCTCGGTCCCGGGAGGCACGGCCATCAGGGTGCGCTCCGTCCAGGCGGCGACGGCGGCCGAGTCCATCTCCAGCAGGGCGTCGCCGTCCGGCGAGGCGAGGGCCACGCAGATGACGCCTCGGTCCCCGACCCGGGTCGGCCAGATCCGCACGTCCCCGTACCCGCACGGCCGGCACGCCCCCTCCACGAGGAGTTCGCGGGCGAACGTCCAGTGCACGGGCGCCTCGGAGCCGATGTGGAAGGCGATGTGCACGGCGTACGGGTCGTCGGTGAGGTAGGAGAGCCGGGCGGGCACGGGGACGGACCGCTCGGGCGACAGGACCAGCATCAGTTCCAGCTCACAGTCCACGGCCTCTCGCATGGGAAGCACCTTCCGTCGCTCGTAGGAACCGGTCCTCTGACCGGTCCGCACAACGAGAGAGAGACCTCCCGCCCGTCCATGACGCGACTTCCCGGAAAATCTTCCCGCAGCCCTGAAAGTGTTCCGAACAACGGGATCGGCCCGGGGATACGCGGCGGTCTGATAGATGTAAACCCTTGTATTGAGGCCTCGAAGAGATACGGGACCACGGTGATGAGCGCCCCAACCCCGGCACCCGGTGACGAAAGCCCCCGCGAGGGCTACTACCCCGACCCGTCCATTCCCGGATACGTCCGCTACTGGAACGGCGCTTCCTGGGTTCCCGGTACGAGCCGGCCCGCACCGCCGGGTGACGGCGTGTCGGCGGCGGCGCAGCACGACGGGACGGCGGCGGACGCCGCCCCGTGGCGGCCGGCCCGGCGGCCCGCCCCGGTGGACGAGACCGGGCCGGTGTACCTCGACGAGGTACAGGAGCCCGGAGACCCCGGCTCGGGGCGGTGGCCGGCCGGCGCCGCCGCGCCCGCCCCGCCGGGGTCTCC
>NZ_JBEXWB010000457.1:0-4165 GCF_040629645.1 Streptomyces sp. NPDC005899
CGGGCCTCCCGTCTCGGGCCCGGCGCCTCCCGTACCGAGTCCGGCGGCCCGCGAACCCCTGGCCCTTCCGAGGGGGACGGAGCAGCCGGACCGGCCGGTTCTTGCCCGGCCCTCCACCACACCGCGGTCCCCACGTGCGATGACGAGGCGAGTCAGGACCCTCACATACCGTCCTCAGGTCTGGCTGCCCGTGGCAGCGGGCAGCGCGGTCCCGCGGCGGCGGCTCGACGGGCGGTCCGACCATATGGTGAGCGTCGCGTGAGAGCACGAGAACGAAGGAAAGCCGGGACGTTGTGGGCAAGTCGGCCGGTGCGGCCCGGTTACCGGGCGGTCCATCCCCCGTCGGCCGGAATGACGGCGCCGGTGGTGAACGACGAGCGGTCCGAGCAGAGCCACGCGGCCGTCTGTGCGATCTCGACGGGATCGGCGAGACGCTGCTGGATGGCCCGCTCGGTGAAGGGCTTGAGGAGTGAGGGCGTGTCGGTCAGCACCTGGTCCATCAGCTCGGTCCGCGTGCTGCCGACAGCGAGCGCGTTGACGCGGATGCGCTGCTGCACGTACTCGTCGGCCGCGGCCCTGCTCAGGCCGATGACAGCGTGCTTGGCCGCGATGTACGGGGCGGAGGTGCCGGTGGCGCGGACTCCGGCGACGCTCGAGGTGTTCACGATCGAGCCGCCGCGTTCGAGCATCACGGCTATCTCCGCCCGCATCGCGTTCCACACGCCCCGCGCGTTGACGTCCATGACGCGGTCGTACTCCTCGTCGTCCATCAGGTGCATGGGAGTACCCGCGCAGGCCCACCCCGCGTTGTTGAAGGCGGCGTCGAGTCCGCCGAACGTCTCGACCGCGGTCCGTACGGCCGCACGCATGTCCCCGGCACGGGTCACGTCGGCGACCACGGCGGTGGCCTGTCCGCCCGCCGCTCTGATCCTGGCGACCACGTCGAGCAGCCGGTCCTTGCGGCGGGCCGTCAGGACCACCCGGGCCTCCTCCTCGGCGAAGAGTTCCGCCGCCGCCGCGCCGATCCCGCTGCTGGCTCCGGTGATGATGATCGTCTTGTCGTACAACAGGCCCCGTCTGGACATGACTTCCCCTCATGGACGCAGCACACTTCGTCTCCCTTCTGCTCGGCCGCATCGGGAGTCGTCATCCCGAAGAGGCCGTGCTCACGGGGCGAACCGTTCCCCGTTCCCGGTCCGCCGGCCGGAGGTCGGGAGCACAGACCTCCGGCCCCGTCTTCCGCCCCTCCGCGGAAGCCGGTGTCACTCGAAGCGGTCCCGGTGGCAGGCCGCCCACTGCGCGAAACCCGTGGCGGGCCGTCCGGTGAGCCGCTCGACCGTATCGGTGGTACGGGCCTTGGCACCGGCGAGTTGCCGCACGGCACTCGCGAGCAGGGCGTCGGCCATCGACGCCGAGTACCGGCGTGAGTAGCGCAGGTGGGCTTCCTCGGGCGAGAGCGCCCGGCAGACGAGGGGCCGCCCCAGCAGTTCGCCGAGGGCCTCCGACTGTTCGTGTGCCGAGAGCGACTGCGGCCCGGTGAGTTCGTAGGACCTGAAGTGGTGTCCGCTGTCTCCCAGGAGGAGGGCGGAGACCTCCGCGACGTCCTCGGGCGCGACACAGGCGTTGCGGCTGTGGGGATACAGGGCGTACGTGGAATCGTGACCGCGGATGCCGGGTGCCCATCCCAGGGCGTGGGACATGAACGACCGCGGCTGGACCATGGTCCAGGGGATGCCGCTCGCCTTGATGCGCTCCTCGTTGCTCCGCTGCCACTCGGTGACGAGGTCGTGCGCGGCGTTGTCGAGCACCGCGGCCGCCGACAGTTTGACGATGTGCCCGACGCGTGCCTCGACCGCGGCCCTCACCATGTTCCGGTCGTGTTCGGGACGCGTGGGATCGTTGGTCACGACGAAGACGGCGTCGGCGCCGCGGAGGGCGCCGACAAGACTCTCGTACGCGTCGTAGTCACAGGTGACGTGCCGGACACCGGGGTGCCGGGCCACGGGGGCAGAGGTACGGCTGGTGAGGGTGACTCGGTGGTGGTCCGTGAGGTGCCGCACCATCAACGGGGCGATCTGCCCCGTGGCGCCGGTGAGCACGACGTGGGACGCGGGTGCCGTCACAGGTTCGGGACGCGTACGGGGCCGACCTCGATGCTGCGCATCGCCGACTCGGAGGCGACGCTGGGCAGCAGCAGATCCCACATGTCGCAGACCCTTTCCGTGAGATCGGCGTGGTTGGTCGCCAGATTCGAGTAGACCTGTATCCCGGTACAGGCACCGACCACGAAACGCGCCAGCCGGTCGGGGCAGGCCCCGTCGCGGAGTTCCCCGTAGTCCCGGGCCACTTCGAGATGGCTGCGCATGAGCGTCCGCCACTCCTCGAAGGAGGTGGCGTCGTTCATGCCGTGGCTGCCCTGCTCTATGGCGAGACGGACGCCCGCACGCAGGATCGGGTCCCGCCCCATGCGGTCCGCCCACACGATGGTGATGTCGACCAGGCGCTGCAGTCCGGTCGATTCGAGGTGGGGTTCTATCGTCGCCGGCTGCGCGTTCATCAGGGCCTTGGCCACCCCCTGCTTCGAGCCGAAGTGGAAGTAGAGCGCACCGAGGGTGAACCCCGCCCGTTCGACGATCCGGGTCACCGCGGCCTGCTCGTAACCGGCTTCGTCGAAGACCTCAGCCGCCGCGAGCAGCAGCGCCTGCCGCGTTTGCGCAGCCCGCTCCGCCTTGACAGATGCCACCCTGAACCACTCCTCGACAGACATAGATAACTTAATTTATGTTAGCTGAATCGTCGTCACGCAGGCTCACTGTTCAGGGGGGGTAGTGCTGTATGCCCGACGTTCACGGTGGCAGACAGGACAGATCGCGGATCGCCGGAAGAGTTCCTCAGGAGCTCGTCCACAAGCACGACCCGGCCGAGGTGCTCCTCACCGACTGGACCACCCATGGCGGGAACCTGCACACCGTCCGCGCCCGGTGGCCCCGGCGCCACAGCTTCTACCAGCCCCACCAGGGCCATTTCGACCCCCTCCTCCTCGTCGAGACGGTACGTCAGACCCTTCCGCTGCTGTCCCACGTCGCCTACGGCGTACCCTTCGGCAGCCATCTGGTCTGGGACGACTTCACCTTCGAGGTGGAGCCCCAGGCCATGCTGATCCCGGAAGCCCGGGCCGACGTCGTCCTGGAGGCCGCCTGCACCGACGTCCGCACCAGGAAGGGCTGCCTGGCCTCGATGACCATGCACCTGGAGGTCCGGTTGAACGGCCGTCACGCCGGGAGTGCCAGGACCCGGTTCACCAACCACTCCCCCGCCGTATACCGGCGGCTACGCGGCCAGCGCGACCTCGCCGAGACGTACCGCCGGGCCTTGCCGCCCCAGCCTCCACTGCCGCCCGCCACGGTCGGACACCACCGCGACGAGAACGTGGTCCTGGCGGGCACCGGACGCGCGGACCGTTGGCAGCTGCGCGCCGACCTCGGTCATCCCGTCCTGTTCGACCATTTGGTCGACCACGCTCCCGGCATGCTCCTCCTCGAAGCCGTCCGCCAGGCCGCACACGTGTACTCGCCCGTCGCGGACTGCGTGGTGACCGGAATGTCCGTCTCCTTCGAGGGATGGGTGGAACTCGACGCCCCGGCCTGGGTCTCGGTCACACCGACGTACGGCGACGCGTTGCGGGCCGTCATCGAGCAGGAGGGCGGCACCTGCCTGGCCGCCGAGGTCGCGGTCGGGTCCGTGCCGGCCCCGACGGCGGAACACCCGGCCGTCCGGGACGGAGCGGACCTTCAGCTGTCGTCCCGGCTCGGGATCTCCCCGGGCCCGACGGAGGTGCTGTGCCCCGGATCAGCTGAAATGGCCTAGCCGGACAGACGACGCACCGGTCACTCAAGGGGTTTACGGGCCGGGCAGAGGTCCCGGCCGTGTTCCGGCGTGAGGTTCTCGAGCTCGCCGAGTCGGGGGCGTCAGCGCTCGCCCCGCCGCCGGCGACGCCGATCGGCTGCCACTCGACGGGCGGACACCGTGGGCCGCCTACACGAACCGCAACGGTTCCGGGCCGGGCGCTACGAGCGATATCGGCCGGGAGACGGCGGGGACGCCCTGGCTTGCCCGCCGGTACGCCCGTGCGGGGCGGGCCCTTCGGGTTGTAAACCTCTTTCAG
>NZ_JBEXWB010000458.1:0-4158 GCF_040629645.1 Streptomyces sp. NPDC005899
TCGGCACCACGGCCTCAGACGGCTCGACGGTCTCGGCCTCGGTCACGTTGTCGCTGGTCATCGATGCATCTTCCATGATCGGGAGTTACACCGATTGTTTTACAGTCCCGATCACTTTGTGCGACAAGGGCGGGGGTTCCCAGGATTGTCCCCGTCATCGGGAATGATCAGCTCGTTGGGCGTTTTGCACGTCCAGCTCAAGCATGTGATCCGAGGGAGTAGATATGGCGGAGCGGCAGTTCGGCACCGTGAAGTGGTTCAACGAAGAGAAGGGGTTCGGCTTCATCACGCCCGAGAGCGGTCCGGATCTCTTCGTGCACTTCAGGGCGATCCAGGGGAACGGTTTCAAGAGTCTCAAGGAGGGCCAGAAGGTGACCTTCGTCGCGGTGCAGGGTGAGAAGGGTATGCACGCGGATGAGGTCATCGCGCAGGGCTGAGCCCCTGATGAGGGAACGTCTGCTGCTGGCCTGAAGCTGATTCCGTTGCCCGGCAAGCAGCAGACGGGACTGCTGCAGGGGCAAGCGTCCACGGGTAGAAAGCCACTGGTCGTCGACTCTCCTGACACCCGGCCAGGTCAGAGGTCATCAGTGGTCCCGGGTGCCGCCCTGGCACCCGGGGGACCGTCGTCGTACGGTGCGGCAGGTCAGGCGGGACCGCCGTCCTCGGGCAGGACGATGATGCGGGTGCCGTTGGGCGCGGTGCGGCCCAGCAGCCGGAGCTCGTCGTTGTTGCGTACGAAGATGACGATGCCCTTGAGCTGGCTCCAGTTGACGAATGCCGGGCGGGGGCGGAGCACGGCGTACGGGCGGTCGACGACGTACAGGGGGCCCAGCGGCGATCACCGTCGGTGGCCGCAGGTGGGCGACGACGTTGTGCAGGATGCGGGCGGCTTCGACGGCGGCGGCGTTCAGCTGGTCTCGTTCACAGTCGGGGAGGTTGGCGTCCTACACGGGCTCGGGGCGGGGCGCGGGCTCGGTGGAGGCGGGACGGCCGGCCGGGGCCCGCGGTAGCGCGGCGAAGCGGGGAGCGGCGGGCAGCTTCTTCGCCGGCGTCTCCACGCCGACAAGGCCTACGACGTCCCTCACCTGCGAAAGTGGCTGTGGGGCAAGCACATCGGTGTCCGTATCGCCCGCAAGGGCATCGAGTCCAGCGAACGCTTGGGACGCCGCAGATGGGTCATCGAACGCACCATGTCCTGGCTGACCGGCTACCGCCGGCTCAACCACCGCTACGAACGCTATCCCCGCAACTACCTGGCCTTTCTCGGCCTCGCCGCGGCCATGTGCTGCTACAAGCGACTCCTCAAGCTGACCACGTAGGACACGGTCTAAAGCCGTGCCGCCTCGATCAGGCTCTCGTTACGGCCCAGGGGGAGACCGAGCCGCAACTGTCGGTAGACAGCGTCGCGAGCTTCTCCCATTTCCGTTCGAGGCCGATAAGAGGAGGGCAACGCGTGTCCACGATCGAAGAGCGCATGAAAGAACTCGTCGCTAAGCAGCTGAATGTGAGGGTGGAAGAGGTGGCCAACGGAATGTCCTTTGTGGAGGACATGGGGGCGGACTCTCTCGATACCGTCGAACTCGCCACGGCGATGGAGAAGGAGTTCGGGATCGAAATCCCCGATGGGGACGCCGAGAGGTGCACCACGGTGCAGCATGCTCTCGACTACGTCGGCTCCTACCTCGCATAGACCGGCTGGCGACTGGATCGTCTGAAGCGTCAGGTGGTGGGGCGGCCGTCGACCAAGCCGCCTCACCTCACCATCTGCCGGTCGGTCTTTTAATCACTCCTGAACAACGCCACAGCCTGATAGGTGGTTACCGCCTCGTTGGGCAAGCGGGCAACGGTCAAGCTGCAGCTGTCCTGTCGCGCTGAAGATTGAGCGATGTCATCGAAGGTTGGGTGAATGCGGCGTTCACGTTCGGCGCACGCAAGGCCCGCGTCGGGACTTGGCCCGCACCGGCGTGCCGGTCGGGGCCGAACTCCGCCGGACGCGGCCGTCCAGGGGAGTTCGGTGTGGGCCGGGTTTGGGATCAGCCCAGTTGTTGGGCGTTCAGGCCGGTGAGGCGTTCGTAGGCGGGGTTCTCGTCTGGGTAGAGGACCTGGATGTGGATGGGGAGGGCGGTGCCGGGATCGACGCTGTGTCCGCCGCCTTGGGGGGAGCCGAGCAGGACGGCGCCGTCGGTGCCGTTACGGAGGATCTCGCCCCAGAAGGCGTCGGTGAAGCTCTTGGGCAGTGAGGTTCCCTCCGGCAGGTCACCGAAGCCCACGGCCCACTTCATGACGCGGGTGTCCTCTGCGTGCATCGTGAGCCGGTAGGAGTAGATGTGCCCCGGGCCTTCCGCCCAGTGGCCGCGCGGTGCCTGGTCGACGCGCAGGTTCCCGACGAAGCGGGACGCCAGCGCGGACTGGGCCTGGTCGTTCCAGGAGCCGTTCGGACTCCCGGCCATGGGGATAACGGCCAGGTTCGCGATCGAGGTCCCCCGGTCCACCGGCAGTGAATGCCCCTGTTGGTCGGCGGCGGAGAAGAGCGCGTTGTCCTCGACCGTGTTGTTGACGACGGCACTCACACCGTCGCCGCTGTGGTCGAACCCGTACTCGGAGAAGTCGTTGATGTACGCGCCCATCGGAATGGCCAGGATCTTGTCGCCACGCCCCGGGGTCTGGCCCGCGTTGAAGTTGCTGGCCCGGTAGAGGCAGAAGTTCCCTTCGGGGCACGCCTCGGCTCCCTGGCCGTAGATCAGCTTCGGTTCCTTATCGCTCACTGCACTCCCTTACCGCTCACGGCAGCCGCCGGGTCCTGCGGACCGTGGCTGTGCCAGATGTTGTAGGCGGGGCTTGAGCCCAGCACGCCGTGACGACCGGCGGCGCATATGCCCGGCGGCACACTATGTCGTGCCTTGACGACTCAAAGTGACGACACGTGAGACCCGCATTGCCCATGGGGGCTGTCGGCGTTGATGCAGCACTGTGAGGCTGATCTTGGATGCGGGCCGCAGGTCAGGAACGCCTCTCAGGGCCTCACCTCAGAACCCGCAGTTCTCAGAGGACGGCCATCCCGAGGAGACCACAGCCCTCGCGCTGGCCCGGTCCCGGCCCGTAACCACTCAACCTTCCCTGCGTTGTCCTGCGGGACCGGGTGAGCCCTTCGTATGGTTCATCCACCCAGGGACGTCGGGTGTGGCTTTCAACCTTCTGCCACTCGTGGCTGGCATTGCTGAATGCTCATGTCGCCTGCCACGAGAATGTCAGTTCTCTGCCATCTGAAGGGTCAGTCGCGTGGGGCGCCCTGCGAGCGCTGAATCGCCTGTCCGGGGCCGTGCGGGCCCGGCCCGTGGTGGCTGGGCCCGCACGTGTGGTCAGCTCGGCTGGTCGCCGGTGTAGCGGTAGATCTCACCGCCGGGGTTGATGTGCCACACGGTGCCGTCGGCACCGGCGGCGATGTCGTGGGCGGTGCCGGGGATCTTGATCCACGGGTTGCCGCCGCTGGCGTCGTTGTTGGTGTACCGGTAGATGCTGCCGGCGGGGTCGACGCCCCACACGTTCGTCCGGGAGCCCACCGCGATGCGCTTGAGACTGCCGGGGACGCTCTTCCACGGGTTCGAGCTGTCCTGGTCCCCGGTGTACCGGAAGACCTGGTTGCCGCCGTTGACACCCCACACGGTGCCGTCGGCACCCGCGCCGATGTCACTCAGCGCCCCGGGAATCTTGACCCACGGGCTGGCGTCGTAGTTGGTGTACCGGTAGATGGCGCTGGCGGAGTCCACCCCCCACACGTTCGTCCGGGATCCCGCGTCGATACGGACCAGGCTCCCGGAGATGCCCACCCAGTTCGTGCTCCCCTGGTCTCCGGCATACCGGTAGATCTGGTTGCCGCTGTTGACACCCCATGTGGTGCCGTCGGCGGCCGCACCGATGTCGCTGAGCCCACCGGGGATGTTGATCCACGGGCTGGCGTCGTAATTGGTGTGCCGGTACACGGCGCTCCCGTGGTTCACACCCCACACCGTCGTCCTGGACCCCGCCGAGATGGCGGCGAGACCGCCCGCGATCTTCACCCAGTCTGAGCTTGTTCCGCTTTGACGGACACCATTGGTGTGGTGGTCAGGCTGCGAGTGCGGTCTCGTACTCGGCGGGGCTGACGTAGCCGAGGCTGCT
>NZ_JBEXWB010000459.1:0-4129 GCF_040629645.1 Streptomyces sp. NPDC005899
GCTGCGGCGGCGCGCCGTCCCCCCCGGGCCTCTCCGCTCGCCCCGCGGGGGGGGGCGCGCGCGGCCCCCCCCCCCCCCCCCCGGGCCCCGACGGCCGTCCCGAGGAGGGCGTCAGCCTTGTGCCGGCGCCCTTTTCGCATGCCCGGCCACCAACCCGGTCCCGACGCCCTCGCGGCGGTGCCGCCGGGCCCGCGGACGGCCGGCCCCCGGCGCCCGTGTGTCCCGGGTGAGGTCACGGGGGAGGGCGGGGCGCCGGCCGATCCCCGCCCTGCCGCGCCGCACGCGGGGACTCATGCCGCCGGTGCGCCGGGCGACGCGGCCGGCCCTCCCGGGGAGCGGGTGTAGCGCAGCAGGACGACGCCGTTGCCGAAGGTCCGGGTCCCCGCCAGACGCAGTCGCGCGGGCATGACGCCCGGCACGTCAGCAGCCGGCGGGAACAGCGCCCTGCCCTCCCCGAGCACCACCGGGTGCACGTAGAGGCGGTACTCGTCGACCAGGTCGTGGCGGAGGAAGGAAGCGGCGAGGTCGGCGCCCCCGAGCGCCATGTCGCCACCGGGCAGTGCCTTGAGGGCGAGGATGTCCTCGACGACGACGTCGCGCACCACCGTGGTGTTCCAGTCCGCCCGGTCCAGGGTCCGGGAGAAGACGAACTTGCCAGTCGAGCCCGCGGTCCGGGCCCTCGAAGAAGCCGTCGAGGGACACCGACATCATCAGGACGATCTTTCGCACGGGGTCCTCGCCGCCGATCGGGTCGTGGGCACCGCCCGGGCAGGGCGGCGGGGATCCGGGGGAGCCGGTGGCCGTCAGCCGGCCGGCCTTCCCATGGCCTCCGCGAACGCCTCGGGATCGCCGTCGAAGCCCCGCACGGTTCCGCGGAAGACCCAGGAGCCCGAGCTGTCACGGGCGAAGTCGGCGACGACCGCCGCCGTCGCGTCCGGCACCCCGGAGAAGTCGTCCTCCGCCAGATTCGTGTAGCCCTCGCGGATCTGCACGGCCGTGTGGTCTATCCGGGCGAAGGTCTTGTGACCGTCGCGCTGCTGGATCGCGACGCCCACGACGACCCTGGTGTAGGCGTCGGACAGCCGGTCCAGCTCGATCGTCATGACCTCGTCGAAGCCGAACCCCTGCCCGGTCCGGCTGTCCCGGTTCAGGGTGATCGTGCCGTCCGGTGACCTGCTGTCGAAGTGCACGAGGTGGACGGGGCTGCCGTACGGGGCCTCCGTCCCGTACACGGCCGCGATGATGTCGAGGTCGTTGGCCGGTTCGCCCGTCGCGCTCGGGTCCCACTTGACCCTCACTTCGACCTTCTCGATGTCCTTGTTGGGCGTGCTCATCGGACGTCCCCCTCGCTCCTCGGGCCGATGGACTGTGCGTGCCACCTCAGATCATCTCCGTAAGCGCCCCCGGATCCAACCGTCTTCGCACCGGACGGCGTCTTCGGGCCATCGCGCGCCCGAGGCCGCCCGGAGCGCGTCACCGGCCGGTAGCGGGCATATCCGGCGGGTGACCCGCGCCACGCCCGGAGCCGTACGATGGCGCGGTGCTGGTCAAGTGGATTCGCTGCACCGTGGTGGACCGTCCCGGGTTCGAGCGGGGGCAGCGGAAGTGGGCGGGGCTGCTCGGGGAGCCGGGCTTCAGGGGGCAGAGCGGCGGATGGAGCCGACTGCGCCCGGACGTCGCCCATGTCTTCGCGTTCTGGGAGAACAGGGTCTTCTACGACTCGTACATGGCGCGCGAACACGACCGGCAGGCCGCCGCGCAGGCCGGCACGTACAAGGACACGCAGGTCGGGCTCTTCGAGCACCGGTTCGACGTGAAGACCGGCTTCGAGCCGCGGTTCACCGATGCCGACGTCGTCAGAGTGGCGCACAGCCGCGTGCACGAGGACCGGGTCGAACACTTCACGCTCATGCAGCAGAAGGTGTGGAACCCGGCGATGGCGGGCTCTCCCGGACTGCTGCGCGCCCTCTTCGGGGAGGCGCCGGGCCACGAGTTCCTCGTCCTGTCGATGTGGCAGTCGAGCGCCGAACGAGGCAAGTACCGGCCCGAGAGCATCGCACGGCTCGCCGCGCGGGCGGACACCGAGCAGGACGTCGAGAGCCTCGCGGGCGACGTGGTGCGTCTCGAGCCGTCCTGGACGGTCTGACCGCGCCACGGGCGCCCGGACCCGCGCCGGAACCGCTACCGGCGGCCCGGGGGCGGCGGCACCGCGGCCTGACGAGGCGACCGCACCCGGCCGCGCACTCCGGCCGGGACCGGGCGGCCGCACGGTCGCACCAGGGGACGTTTAGGGTCGGTGCATGGCACGACCGCAGCGCATCGTTCTCGTCCGGCACGGCGAGTCGGAGGGAAACATCGACGACTCGGTCTACGAGAGGGAGCCCGACCACGCCCTCGCACTCACGGAGGCCGGAGCGCGCCAGGCCCGGGAGACGGGTGCCGAGCTGCGCGAACTGTTCGGTACGGAGCGGGTCAGCGTGTACGTCTCGCCCTACCGGCGCACCCACGAGACGTTCGAGGCGCTCGGCCTCGACCCCGGCCAGGTGCGGGTCAGGGAGGAGCCCCGGCTGCGCGAGCAGGACTGGGGGAACTGGCAGGACAGGGACGACATCCGGCGCCAGAAGGAGTACCGCGACGCCTACGGCCACTTCTTCTACCGCTTCGCGCAGGGGGAGTCGGGAGCCGACGTGTACGACCGGGTCGACGCCTTCCTGGAGAGCCTCCACCGCAGTTTCGAGGAGCCCGACCATCCGCCGAACGTCCTGCTGGTGACCCACGGCCTGACGATGAGGCTGTTCTGCATGCGCTGGTTCCACTGGTCCGTGGCCGAATTCGAGTCCTTGTCCAATCCCGGGAACGGCGAGAAGAGGGTGCTGCTGCTCGGGGAGGACGGCCGCTACACGCTCGACCGGCCCTTCGAGCGGTGGCGCGTCCCCGAGCCCTACGGCCGCACCGGATAGAGTGGCAGGGCGATGACCGCTGACTCCGCTTCCGACCGGCGCTTCGAACGCGCCCTGGCCAGCCTGCGTGGACTCTCCGTGGGCGACGCCCTCGGCTCCCAGTTCTTCGTCCCGGCCAACTACCCCCTCCTCAAGGACCGCGCGCTGCCGCCCGGGCCCTGGCAGTGGACCGACGACACCGAGATGGCCTGCTCCGTGCTCGCCGTGCTCGCCGAGCACGGGCGTGTCGACCAGGACGCCCTCGCCGGCTCCTTCGCCCGGCACCACGACGTCGACCGGGGCTACGGCCCCGCGGTGAACCGGCTGCTCCGGCTGGTCAGGGAAGGCGGGGACTGGCGCGAGCTGGCCTCCGAGCTCTTCCAGGGGCAGGGCTCGTGGGGCAACGGTTCGGCGATGCGCATCGCGCCGCTGGGAGCCTGGTACGCGGACGACCCCGAGCAGGCCACCCACCAGGCCGAGATCTCCTCGTACACCACGCACCAGCACCGGGAAGCCGTCGTGGGCGCCATGGCGGTGGCGGCGGCCGCGGCCCTCGTCGCCGCGCCCGGGGGCCCGCCGACGCCCGAGGCACTGCTCGACGGCGTGGTCGCGCTCGTGCCGCGGAGCGCGGTCGGGGCCGGTCTGCGCCGGGCCCGGGACATGCTCGACTACCAGGACGCCGGGACGGTCGCGGCGGTTCTCGGCAACGGACGCCGCACCAGCGCGCACGACACGGTGCCGTTCGCCCTCTGGTCCGCGGCGCGCAGCCTCGGGGACTTCGAAGAGGCCTTCTGGGTGACGGCCCAGGCGGGCGGTGACGTGGACACCACCTGCGCCATCGTCGGCGGCGTCGTCGCCGCCGGCGTGGCGGGCGCTCCTCCCGCCGCCTGGCTGGCCCGGACGGAGGAGCCGCCGAGCTGGCTGCCCGGAGCGGCCGGCTGATCCCGGAGGCCGCCTCGCCCGCGGGGACGGTCCAGTAGCTGTCCGTGGCCTGTCACGGTCCTGCCACAGCTCGGCCCCGTCCGTCCCGACGCGCGGAGGCGGAGCTACGCTTTCGGCCACGCCGCCCATGTTGATCTTGTGGGTGGCGCGCCTTGCGCAATCGTCCCGAGTGGCAGATCGCCTTCTGGGCGGCCCAGTTGGCGGGTCTGGTCGCCGTCCCGCTCAACACCTGGTGGACGGCAGCCGAG
>NZ_JBEXWB010000460.1:0-4090 GCF_040629645.1 Streptomyces sp. NPDC005899
CGCGTGCCGGGTCGGGCCCGGGGGCCGGTCCTTCGGGTGCGTGGGGCTGTGCGCGGGGGCCCGCGGGGGCCGCACCGCCGGGCTCGTCCGTCGACCGGTGCATCAGGGTCTCCCTCCGGCCCCGACCCGGGCCATGATCTCGCAGAGTGCCCGGTCGTCGAAGATCCGGGAAGTCGGGACCCGCACGGTGGTCCTGTGACGGCCCGTCACCGCATGGCCGGCCAGGTTGGTCCAGTAGCAGCAGTGACGCAGGTCGAGCCGGTCGTGTCCGGCCCGCAGCCAGTCGTCCTGGCTCCGGGGCACGAGCATCACGACGAGGATCTTGTGCACCGACACGGGCGTGCGCGCGAGTTTCACCAGGTGGGCGTTGTCGAGGGTGAAGGAGAACGCGGCGCCCGGTGGGTGCGGGGCGATCTGGTAGGTGCACTTGAGCTGCACCTTGACGGTCACCTCGTCGTCGACGGTGTGGCCGGGGGCACCGTGGCTGACGTGCCAGTCGATGCCGTTGTCGGGAAAGGGCTGCGACAGGGAGCATCCCGCGGCGGCGGCCACCGCGTGCAGGTAGCCCACCTGCAAGGTCTCCATGCAGGCGGTGGTGGCGAGCGTGCCGCGCAGGGGTGGCACGGGTGTTCGCGGCGGTGGTTGCGCCCCGTACTCCTCGGCGCGGGCGGGGCCTGTCGGGTTCGGCTGCGCGAGCGCCATGGCTCCGTGTGCCTTCCGGGCTGTGCCGACCGGTCGCCCGGTCTCCGCTGACGGACCGGTCAAGTTCCTTGCCCGTCATCTGTGTTGTCACCGCAGTGGACGGTCCGCAAACGGCGTATCAGGCAAAGGGCCCGGGTATCACCGAAGCGGGCAGGGGAAACCCGCCATCTGCCAAGCGGGTGCGAGGAGTTCGGGGATGATGCACTGGTTCGAGGGCCCACTGGCCGCTTTTGACACCGAGACGACGGGCGTGGACGTCGAGGAGGACCGGATCGTTTCGGCCGCTCTCGTCGTCCAGGACATGGCGGGCGGGCGTCCCCGCGTGACCCGCTGGCTGGTCAATCCGGGGGTACCCGTGCCCGCCGGCGCGACCGAGATCCACGGCCTGACGGACGAGCACCTCCAGCACAACGGGCGGTGGCCGGCCCCCGTGATGGAGGAGATGGCGCGTGCGCTGGCCGAGCAGTGCGCGGCGGGACGGCCGCTCGTCGTGATGAACGCGCCGTTCGACCTGACGCTGCTGGACCGCGAGCTGAGGCGGCACCGGGCGTCGTCGCTGGCGGGGTACCTGGGGAACGCCCCGCTGTGCGTGCTGGACCCCCGGGTCCTGGACAAGCATCTGGACCGGTACCGCAAAGGGCGCCGCACGCTGGCGGACCTGTGCGAGCTGTACGGGGTGGTGCTGGACGGGGCGCACGACGCGGCGGCCGACGCGGCGGCGTCGCTGGAACTGGTGCGCGCGGTGGGCCGGCGCTTCGCCACCCGGCTGGAGAGGCTGACCCCGGCGGAGCTGCACGCGCTGCAGGCCGGGTGGCACGCGGCACAGGCGCGCGGGCTGCAGGCGTGGTTCGAGAAGAGCGGCACGCCGGAGGTGGTGGACCCGGCGTGGCCGCTGCGTCCGGAGCTTCCGGCCGCGGCCGCCTGACGGGGCGGGCCGGGCGGGCGCGGGCCCGGGTACGGATGAGCCGGTCCGTCGGTGGTGCTGACGGACCGGCTTTTCCAGGGTGGGCGATACTGGTTTCGAACCAGTGACCTCTTCGGTGTGAACGAAGCGCTCTCCCACTGAGCTAATCGCCCGGGAACGGGTTGAACCATACAGGGCCCGGCGGCCTGCGTTCAAACCGCTTCGAGCCAGGCCGCCAGTCCCCGGCGTCCGGCGCGCATCATCCACCCGTGGTTGACGCGGAAGAGGAGGCGCCCGGGCACGGCGAACCGGCGCAACAGCGCCGTGCGGACCTCGACCTCCTGCTCGTACAGCACCCTGCTCCCACCCTCGTGCGGGGTGACGGTCCAGCGCGCCCAGCCCTCGAGGTCACCGCTCATCCCGGCTTCGAGGATCCGTGCGACCGGGTCCGTGCGCCGCTGGCGGAGGGTCACGAAGAGGTCGTACGGAAGCGCGGAGCGAAAGCGTGCCGTGGTGGCGGTGCCGTCGACCGGACCGACCTCACGGACCTGCGGCCACCAGCGGGGGTAGTCCTCGGGGCGTTCCAGGACGCCGTACACGGTGCCGGGCGGGGCACCGAGATCCCAGACGCTAGTGAAGCGGTAGTGACTCCAGTCCATCGTCCCAGTGTGCGGGCGGGCCTACTCAGCGGACGAACTGAGTATCCGAGCGCATGTACGAGACTGTGGGCGGCGCGACACTCCCGTACATGGAACATGTGCCGCCACCCGCCGAGGAATTGGCGCTCCTCGACCGTGAACTCGTCCGGCTGGACGCCCGCCGGCTGCAGCTGCTGAACCGCCGTGCCTGGCTCCTGGCCGTGCTGCGGCAGCCGGCCGGGCCTCCCGGCCCTCCTGCGCCCACCGGGTTCTCCCCGCCTCCGGCGGCTCCCGCCGCTCCGGCGCCCGGCGCCCGGAACGTGCTGCTGGTGCTCGGCGGACTTCTGCTGGCGGTCGCCGCGATCGCCTTCACCCTGTTCAGCTGGGGCGAGATGGGCATCGCGGGGCGCTCGGCGGTGCTGGCGGCGGTGACGGCCGGTGCGCTGCTGGCACCCGCCGCGCTGCTGCGCCGCGGGCTGTCCGCGACCGCCGAGGCACTGGCCGCGCTGGCACTCGTGCTGACGGTCCTGGACGCGTACGCCGTGCACGCCGTGGCGGCGCCCGGCACGGACGGGCTCCTCTTCGCGGCCGTCGCCGCGGCCGTGCTCGCCGCGGTGTGGACGGTGTACGGGCTGGTCCTGGGCCGGTTGCGACTGGCGCTGCCCGCCGCCGTGGCGGCCGGCCAGCTGCCGCTGGTCCTGGGGGCCTGGGCCGAGGGGGCTTCCCCGTCGGTCCACGGCTGGGCGCTGCTGGTGACGGCAGCCGCGGACGTGGCCGTGGGCTTGCGGGGTCGTGGGTTCGCGGTACGGGTCACCGCCTGGGTGGGGGCGTCGTCGACGGGGCTGTTCGCGCTGCTGGTGGGTCTGGGGCTGTCCCTGTCGGCGGAGGGGCCGCTCGCGTCCCTGGGCCCGGGGGTGCTGCTTCTGGCGTGCGCGCTGGTGGCGGTGGCCGGGGCGTGGCGCGCGACCGGGGAGGGCGCCTTCGTCGCGGGGGCCGTGGGCGGTCTGGCGGCCGTCGCGGCCGTGGGCGGTGTGGTGCGTGCGGGGCTCGCGTGGGACTGGTCGGTCGTGGTGTACCTGCTGTGCGGTGCGGCGCTGTCCGCGGTGGTGCTGCCGCGGGTCCCGCGGCCGGTGGCCAGGGGAGTCACGGCGGCGTCGGCGGTCGTCGTGGCGGGCGCGGCACTGTGGGCCCTGCCGGTGGTGGCGGCCGTGTTGCTGGGACCGTTCTCCCTGGTGGGGCGGGTGTGGGCGGGATCGCCTGACGGGTTCCGGGACGCGCTGGGGGCGTCGGGGCCGTGGGTGGGCTCCGCGGCCTCGCCGGTGGTCCTCGCCGTGGTGGCGGGGCTGCTGGGCGCGCTGTACGCGGGTCTGCCGCGGTTTGGCGGCACGCCGGTGGTGGCGGGCGATGCGTGGCGCGGGGCGGCGGGAGCCGGCGCGCTGGGGCTGCTCTGGGCGGCCGCGCTGGCCCTGCTCGCCGTGGCGGACGTGCCGTACGCGGTGGCCGTGGGGGTGGAGTTGTCGCTGGTGGCCGGCCTGCTGGCGGTGACCGTCCGGCGGGGGCCCGACAGCGCCGGGCTGAGCGGGCTGGTCTGCGCGCTCGTGGGAGCGGTGAGCGCGGGTGCGCTGGCGCTGGCGGCCGGGCCCGCGACCCTGCTGGTGTCCGGGGTTCTGGCCCTGCTGTGCGCGGGTGCGGCCGCCCTGTCGCGGGCGCCGGTGGTGCGGTCGGTCCTCGCGTGCGGCTCGGTGCTGTGGGCGGTGGCGGCCGTGACGGCCGGCGGCCTCTGGCTCGGGTGGGGTGCCGCGGGTACGGCTCCGGTGGTGCTGGTCGTGCCGGCGGCGGCGGTGTT
>NZ_JBEXWB010000461.1:0-4089 GCF_040629645.1 Streptomyces sp. NPDC005899
CCGGCGGGCCAGGCCGGGTTTGCGCCCCTGCGCGCGGGGGCTGCCGCGGCCGACGCCGTGGGGGGCCTGCCCCACCGCATCGACGCGGCGGGACTGGCCGTGCCGCACGGCACGCGCAACGGCCTGGAGTCGGCGGTGCGGGCCGTGCGCGGCGCGGCCGTGCTGGTGGTGGCGCTCGCCGCCGCGGCGATGCTGATGCCCGGTCAGGAGACCGGGTACGCGGGCCCGGTGGCCGCCTGGTTCGGGCTGCCCCTGGTGCTCACGCTGGGGTGCCTGGCCATCTCGCGGGTGGAGAGCCACCCGTACAGCCCGTGGGCCTCGCCGTCCGGGCAGCGGTGGCTGGACTCCCTGCCGGCCCCGGTGCGCGGCGCCGACCGCGACCTGCTCGCGGCGGTGGCCGTACGCGGCGTCGACGCCTTGCAGGACCCGGAGTTGCGGGCCGCCCTGCGCGGCGGCCGCCCGGCACACCCCGTCCGCTGAGCGCGACGGGCACGGCGCGGGCCGGCCACCGCGGGCCCGCCCACGCGAAAGGCCGCCCCTGCCGGGACGGCCTGCGCGGCGCACACGCGCCGTGTGTTGTTCGGTCCGGGACACATCGGCCGTGTACGGCGGCGAGCGGCGGCCGGCGGGGAGGTATGGCTGACTCCCCCGCAGGCCACCGCCGTTCGCCGGTCACAGGCCGATGTGCGCCCGGAACCGGACCCGGTGTCGCTGGAACGACGGGCGGCGTCACACGCGCCGTTGCCCGCCAACTGATCTTCCGGGTCGGGGCGGCCGGAAACGCTGGCTATGCGAGACCGGACACCAAGTCTGCGACGGACTTCCTGCGGCCCGTGTAGAACGGGACCTCCTCGCGGACGTGCATCCGCGCCTCGGAGGCCCGCAGGTGGCGCATGAGGTCGACGATACGGTGCAGTTCGTCGGCCTCGAAGGCGAGGATCCACTCGTAGTCGCCGAGCGAGAAGGAGGCGACCGTGTTGGCGCGCACGTCCGGGAAGCCACGGGCCATCTTGCCGTGGTCCGCCAGCATGCGGCGGCGGTCCTCGTCCGGCAGGAGGTACCAGTCGTAGGACCGCACGAACGGGTAGACGCTGATGTAGTCGCGCGGCGTCTCGTCGGCCAGGAAGGCCGGGATGTGCGACTTGTTGAACTCGGCGGGGCGGTGCAGGGCCATGTTCGACCAGACCGGCTCCAGTGCGCGGCCCAGCTTCGTGCGCCTGAAGAGGTTGTAGGCCCCCTGCAGTTCGTCGGCGGTCTCCGCGTGCCACCAGATCATCAGATCGGCGTCGGCGCGCAGGCCGGAGACGTCGTAGGTACCGCGGACGGTGATGTCCTCGGCCGCGAGCCGGTCGAACAGCTCCTGTACCTCGTCGGCGTAGCCGGCGCGGTCGACGGGCAGCACATCCCGCAGCTTGAAGACGGACCACAGGGTGTAGCGCACGACCTCGTTGAGGTCCTTGGCCTTCTTGCCTGCGTTCGGAAGCTTCTCTGGCGCACTCATACGGCTATTGTCCCGCCTCGCTCCGAGTGCCCTGAACCCGGGTCGGCGTGGCGATGATCTCTTTCGCCGTCCCGCCGGGGTCCGGCGGTGCCGCGGCCCGCGACGTCCTGGACGATCTCGTCCGCCGCCCGCCGCGCGCTCGCGACACAGGCGGGGATCCCGACGCCGTCGTACGCCGCTCCGCACACCCGCAGGCCCGGCAGCGCCGCGACGGCCTCGCGGATCCGGGCGACCCTGGTCAGGTGGCCCACGGGATACTGCGGCAGCCCGCCGATCCAGCGGGTGACCGCGGTGTCGACGGGGCGCGCGGCCAGCCCGGTGGCTGCCGCCAGATCGCGGAGCGAGACCGCGACGAGCTCGGAGTCCTCGCGGTGCAGGTGGTCCTCCTCGCCGTAACGGCCCACGGAGGTGCGCAGCACGAACAGCCCGGGGGCCGCGTCGGCGACCCACCGCCACTTGTTGCTGGAGAAGGTGGAGGCCTTGATCGTGCGTCCGTCGACCGGTGGCACCAGGAAGCCGGAGCGCCCCCGCAGCGCCGCGGTCGCCTCGACGTCGGAGCGGCGGAAGGCCAGGGTGACCAGGGCCATCGACGCGTACTCCACCTCCGCCAGCTCGGCGGAGGCGGCCGGGCACTCGGCGGCGAGCAGCGTGGAGGCGGACCACGCGGGGGTGGCGAGGACGATGCCGTCGGCGGCGATCACCCGGGTGTCGGTGCGTACGTCCCAGCCGTTCCCGGTCCGGGTGAGGCCGAGCACGGGAGCGGCGGTGAGGATCTCGGCTCCCGCGGCACGCACGGCGTCGGCGACGGCGCCGGGGAGCACTCCGATCCCTCCGTCGATGCCCTGGAAGACCGGTCCGGTCTGCCGGCGTGCGGCTGCCCGCTCCTGGACGCGCAGCACGGCGTCGAGGAGGGAGCCGCCCTCCTTCGCCGCCTCGTACAGCTGCGGTACGGCGGCCCGCATCGAGAGGCGGTAGGCGTCGCCCGCGTACACGCCGCCCAGCAGCGGCTCCACGAGCCGGTCGACGACCTCGCGGCCCAGCCGGCCGGCGACGTACGCGCCCACGGCCACGTCGTCGCCCACCGGGGTCGGGGCGAGGTCGCGCTCCCGCGCGATCCGGGCCAGCCCCTCCGGCGACAGCACGTCCGCGAGGGCCGCCGGATCACCCGGGACGCCCATCACGTGCCCCTTGGGCATGGGGCGCAGGGCGTCCCGGGTCCAGAGCGAGGCGGTGGCGGTGGCGGGTGGCTGCAGGCGGTCCCCGAGGCCGACGCCGGTGGCCAGCTCGACCGCTTCCGGGCGGCGCGCGAGCATGGACTCGGCACCGAGGTCGACGGGCGTGCCCGCGACCTCCCCGGTCATCAGCTTGCCGCCGAGCCGCTCCGTCGCCTCCAGGACCGTGACCCGGAGTCCGGAGTCCAGCAGCCGGTGGGCGGCGGCGAGTCCGGCGATGCCGCCGCCGATGACGACGACGTGGCCCGTGCGTGTGGTGTCGCGCTGAGGAGGACGGTGCATGGGTCCACTCTCTCAAATCCGTTTCGCGTCCCGAACGTGACCGCTTCGAAACCCCTGACCGGCAACCCCCGCCCGGCCGCCCACGTCGAAGCGGTGATCGACGACAACGGCCCTGGGGGGACACGTCATGCGCGCACAGCAGCGACACCACGACCGGCACACGGACAGCCGTCCGCCCGCCCGCCCCGCGAGGCGCCGCCCGCGCGCCCTCGTGGCGGCCGGGCTCCTCGCCGTACTCCTGTCCACCGCGGCCTGCGGCGGAGGCGGTGGTGCGGCCGACAGCGCGTCCGACCGGAAGGCGGCGGCGCCGGAGGCCGCCGGCGGCAAGGCGGAGGGAGCCGGCCACGCGGACGAGCGGTCCGGCCGCGAGCCGGCCGCCGGGGCGTCCGGGACCGCCGCGCCGGGCGCCGCCGTCGCGGTCCACGTCATCCGGACGGCCACCCTGGAGGTCGAGGTGAGGAGCGTGCCGAAGGCGGTGGCCGCCGCCCGCCGCGCCGCGGAGGGTGCCGGCGGGCTCGTCGGGGACGAGCGGACGGAGCGGGTCGACGGCACCCACGAGACCTCGCACCTGGTGCTGCGTGTGCCCCAGGACCGGTACGGCTCCGTGCTGCGCACACTGGAGGGCTCCGGGAAGCTGCTGTCCCGCACGTCCGGCGCGAAGGACGTCACCGGCCAGGTCGTGGACGCCGAGAGCCGGATCTCCACCCAGCGGGCGAGTGTCGCCCGGGTGCGTGCCCTCATGGACAAGGCGGAGAAGCTCTCCGACGTGGTGACGCTCGAAGGGGAGCTGAGCAGCCGTCAGGCGGATCTGGAGGCGCTCCTCGCCCAGCGCGCCTCCCTCGAGGACCGCACCGCGCTGGCGACGATCACCCTGGAGCTCAGCGAGCCGTACGCGGACGACGAGGACGCCGGGGAGAGCGACCCCGGTTTCCTCGACGCGCTGGGCGGCGGCTGGGACGCGTTCGTGGCCATGCTGCGGTGGGTCGCCGTGGGCCTCGGTGCGACGGCGCCCTTCCTCGCCACCGCCGCCGTCCTGGTGTTCCTGTGGCGTCGCACGCGCGGCCGCCGCACGCG
>NZ_JBEXWB010000462.1:0-4073 GCF_040629645.1 Streptomyces sp. NPDC005899
GCCCGCGATCTCGCGGCGCTCGCCGCCCTGACGGCGAGGGACGCGCTGCTGCCCGCCGCGGTCGCGGCCCGCCCCACGGACCGGACGACCTCCCAGGCCCTCGCCGCGTCCGGGCTGTCCCGCCGTGCCGTCGACGACCTGATGAGGCCCTTCCTGGCCGGGGTGTTCCTGGAGGACGAGCTGGAGACGTCGGCCCGCTTCTTCCACCTGGTGTGGCGCAGCATGGCCAGGGGCACCCTCTGCCTGCCGGCCGAGGGCATCGGCGCCGTGCCGGCCCGGCTCGCCGCCGGCCTCCCGGACGGGGTGCTGCGGCTGGAGACCCCGGTCACCGCCGTGACCGGGACCGGGGTGCTCCTGGCGGACGGGACGGAACGGCCGGCCGGTACGGTCGTGGTGGCCACGGACGCGGCAGCGGCCGCCCGCCTGCTGCCCGGGCTGGCGGTGCCGGACAGCCGTACGGTCACGACGTACTACCACGCGGCCCCGGTCTCCCCGCTGGCCGAACCGACCCTGGTCGTGGACAGCTGCCTGGCCGTCCTGAACACCTGCGTGCTGACGGAGGTCAGCCCCGGCTACGCGCCGCCCGGCACGGCCCTGGTGTCGACCTCCGTGCTGGGCGGCGGTCCGCCGGGCGGGGAGAGGGCGGTACGCGGACGCCTGGCCGAGCTCTACGGGACCGACACGAGCGGCTGGCAGCCGGTGGCCACGTACACGGTGGAAGGCGCCCTGCCGGCGATGAGGCCGCCCTGGCCGCTGAGCCGGACGACTCGTTTCGCCGAGGGGCGCCATGTGTGCGGCGACCACCGGGCGACCGGGTCCGTGCAGGGAGCACTGGCCTCGGGCAGCCGAGCCGCGCGCGAGGTCCTCGCCGGACCGGGGCGGTAGGGCCCGCCGGACCGCCGCATCGCCGGGTTCGGGGGTGCGGGATCATGCAGGCATGATCACGATTCACCTGAGGTACGAGGTCGACGCGGACAAGCTCGACGACTTCGAGGAGTACGGCCGCCGCTGGGTCCGGCTCGTGAACCGTTTCGGCGGCACGCACCACGGCTACTTCCTGCCGAGCGAGGGCGACAGCGACATCGCGTACGCCCTGTTCTCGTTCCCCAGCCTGGCCGCGTACGAGCGCTACCGCACGGACAGCCTGTCCGACCCGGAGTGCCAGGAGGCGTACGAGCTGGCGCGTACCACCCGCTGCGTCAAGCGGTACGAACGCCGCTTCCTGCGTCCGCTCGACGGCGGGGCCTGAGCACCGCCGGCCCGGCCCGCGGAGTGGCACGCGGGCCCGGGCGGTGCCTCCCGGGCGGGCGGTGTGACCGGCCCGCCCGCCGCCCGGCCGGTCCGCGCCACGGAGCCCCGCCCGGTCTCAGGACGCGCCCGGGCCCCGCCGCCCCCGGTAGTTGATCTTCATCGTGTCCAGGTCCGTCACGGTCGAGCGCAGCTCGCCGTGGCCGAGGCCCCGGCCCGACAGCGCCGTCCGCGCGCGGTCCTCGGCGATGGCCGCGGCCATCTCCTCACCGTCCTCCGCGTCCGAGTCCAGCTCGTAGCGGAGACTGAAGTGCTTGAGTACCGCGTCGTACGTGAGCGAGCCCTCCTCGGTGAACCGCATGGCCGCGAGGCCGTGCTCCTCCACCTCGGCCAGCAGCGTGCCGCGGTCGCTCTCCGACAGCCCCTCCCAGGTGCCCCGCACGATCACCCGGTACCTGTGCTGCGTGCCCATCGTCCTGCCATCCTCTGCTCGGCGGTCCTGAGGACGCAGGGTACGACGGACGGCGCGGCGCGCACACGGAATATCGCCGCCGCCCCCGGCGGGACGAGGGCGGGGCGCCCGGCCGTACGGATCAGGCGGTCGCGTTCCGGTCGGCGTACTCGAACACCGAACCGTCCGGGTGCAGGGCGATCAGGTTGCGGCCCGCCGGGGTGGGGACGGGCCCGGCGACGATCCTCGCGCCCGCCCTGGTCAGCGCGGCGTGGGCCTCGTCGACGTCCTTGACGGCGATGGTCGCGGTGACCTTCCGCAGGACCTCCAGTTCCGTCTCCGGACCGCTCATCAGCAGGAAGCACCCGATCGCGGCGACCGAGACCCCGCCGCGCTCGAAGCGCAGCGCCGGAGTGCCGGCCAGGCCCTCGTAGAAGGCCACCGAGGCCTCCAGGTCGTCGACGCAGATGCGCAGCGTGGTTCCCAGAATGTCCATGGCCCTCAGGGTAGTTGGCGGGCCCCGGCCATGTGATCGGTTCCCGGGCCCGGCCGCCGCCGGGTGTCATGCCCGGCAGAGCACCTCGCCGTGCGGCACCATGAACCACCCGTCGGGCTCCTCGCCCCACGCGCGCCAGGCGTCCGCGACCTCCGCCAGCTGCCCGGGGCTCGCGTGCCCGCCCGCCACCGCCAGTTCCGCGTACGACGAGGCCGTGGTGCGGTCCGCCCACAGGCCGCTCCACCAGGCGCGGTCCTGCGGGGTCGCGAAGCACCAGGCCGCCGCGCTCGGGGTGATGTCGGTGAACCCGGCCCGGCGGGCCCACGACAGCAGGCGGCGCCCGGCGTCGGGCTCGCCGCCGTTGGCGCGGGCCACCCGGTCGTAGAGCTCCTGCCACCGGGCCATTCCGGCCGACGGCGGATACCAGGTCATCGCGGCGTAGTCGCTGTCGCGCGCCGCCACGACGCCGCCGGGCCTGCACACCCGCCGCATCTCGCGCAGCGCCCGCACGGGGTCGCTCACGTGCTGGAGCACCTGATGGGCGTGCACCACGTCGAAGGAGTCGTCGGGGAAGTCGAGGGCGTGCACGTCACCGGTGGCGAACTCGATGTTGTCCAGGCCGCGTCCGGCCGCGACCGCCGCGGCCTCGTCCAGGATCTCGCGGCCGGTGTCGAGCGCGGTCACCCGGCCCGGGGAGACGAGCCCGGCGATGTCGGCCGTGATGGTGCCCGGCCCGCAGCCGACGTCCAGCACGCTCTGGCCCGGGCGGAGCCCGCCCACCAGATAGGCCGCCGAGTTCTCGGCGGTCCGCCATCGGTGGGAGCGCAGCACCGACTCGTGGTGCCCATGGGTGTAGACGGCGGCTTCCTCAGGCATGGCCGTAGGTCCTCTCTCGGACGTCAGTCGCAAGCGGTAGGACGACAGTACGCCGCTGTGTCGCATCCTGAGATAGCCGTCTCGCTGTTCGAGATCAGATCTGCATGGGGCAGTAGACCGTGAGCGCCTCCGGCAGCTTGTCGATGAGCAACTCGCCTTCCGCGTGCGCCACTTCGCCGTCGTACGCGTAGGGGGTGCCCGGCGCGAGGCCCGAGACCCGCACCCTGCGCCGCCGGACGGCCGCGTGCACGGGTGAGCGGGTCAGGGGGCCGGCGACGGCCGCCGCGAGGAGGCGCAGGCCGGGTGTCCGGCCGCCGTGCACCACGCGTACGTCCAGCAGCCCGTCCGCCAGGTTGTGGCGGCGGCCCGGCGCCGGGCCCACGCGCCGGAACAGCCCGTTGCCCACGAAGAGCAGCCACAGCGGACGCGTCCTGCCCTGGAGCTCGGCGGTCAGGGGGCGCGAGCCGCGCAGCGCCTCGGCCGCGGCGAGGACCCCGGCCGGCCAGCCGCCGATCCTGGGGGACCAGTGCTCCCTGGTCCGCACCAGCTCCGGATACACCCCGAGGCTGAAGGCGTTGAGGAAGTATCCGGGCGGCCCGTCCGCGCCCCGCGGCCCCGGCCGGAACCGGCCGAGGTCGGCCCGTACGGCGTCACCCGCGGTGAGCGCCACCGCCGTGTCCTGCACGGTCTCGATGCCGAGGTCGTACGCGAAGTGGTTGAGGGTGCCGCCGGGGAAGACGGCGAGCGGCAGGCCGTGCGTCGCCGCCACGGACGCCGCCATGTTCACCGTCCCGTCGCCGCCGCACACCCCGAGCGCCGTGCTCCGGCCCGCCGCCTTCTCCAGGCAGTCCGGCAGCTCGGACGGGGCGCACTCGACCACCTCGGCCAGCGGCAGCACGTCCCGGATCACGGCCGCCGCCGCGGTCGCCGAACCCGACTCCCGGTTGGCGACCACCACCAGGCCCTTCCCGGCGGGCAGCGCGGGAGCCTCGCCGGGCGGCC
>NZ_JBEXWB010000463.1:0-4001 GCF_040629645.1 Streptomyces sp. NPDC005899
GGCCGCCGCCACGGGTGAGGCGGTAGCCGAACACGCCCGCCAGGGCGGCGAGCACGCCGCCGCCGGCGGTCCAGAGCCAGCGGGTGGTCCACCAGCCGGAGGCCCAGCCGTCCTCCGGCTCGCTGCTGAGCCGGGCGCCGTCCTGGGCGGAGGTGACGGACACGCCCGGGACCAGCGGTTCGGAGAGGGTGCCGTCCACGTCGTGCCCGCCGCCCATGTCGGCCGAGGTGACCCGCATCTCGGCACGGACCGGCAGGCCCAGGTCCTCCTCCGCCAGTCCCACCACGGTCAGGCGCAGGTAGTAGCTGCCCGGCAGCGGGTCGTTCGCCCACGGCTCGGACCAGGCGCGCACGGTGCGCAGCACGCAGGACAGCTCGACGGTCTTCGCGTCGGGTGCCGCCTTCCTGGTCTGGTGGCCGTACATGCAGGCCTGCCTGCGGCGCAGCCCGTCGTACACGTCGACCTGCCAGGTCGAAGCACCGTGGCGGGTGGCGCTGTCCGGCAGGGTGATTTTCGCCCTGACGGTGGGCCGTTGACCGGCGTCGGCGGGGACGGCCCAGTACAGGTAGTCACCCGTGGAGGCGTCGGCCGTGCCGGTCTGCTCCTGCTGGAGGGGCGTGGCGGTGCGGAACGTGGTGCCCGCCTCCGTCGGTCCGGCACTCTCCGCGCCGTCCGGGCTCGCCCCGGGCGACGGGTCGTCCGCCGCGGCCGCGCCGGCCGAGGTGAGCAGGGTGACTCCGGTGAGCAGGGCGACCGCGCAGGCGCGCCCCAGCCGGTTCATGCGGGGAACACGCATCAGTTGGTCCTCCATACGGCGACGCGCCAGCGTGAGATCCAGCCGAACAGCAGACCGGCGACCAGGCCGGTCAGCACCATGGCGCCCAGCAGCCACCAGCCGCGGCCCAGGCCGAACGCGGCGACGTCGGACGCCTCGTCGGGGCCGTCCACGACGTCGATGGTCAGCTCGACGGGCATGCCCGGGGTGGTCTTCACGGACGCGGGCGCCGAGAAGGAGTTGGAGAGCTGGAGGCAGACGGCCTCGGCGGCCGGCTTCACGTCGGAGTCACCGGCGCCGTCCTGGTCGGGCTTGGGGTAGCGCAGTCCGGCGGAGACGGCGTCCGTACGTCCGGTGCCGGATTCCGCGCCGCGGACGATCTCGCGCCCGCGGGTGGTCACGGCACGCAGCAGGACGCCGTAGTCGTCGTTCACCGCGCGGTCGGCCGAGACGCTGACCGAGGCGCGCAGCTCCTGGCCGGGCAGGACGTCCACGCGGTACCAGCGGTGCTTGCCGAACTCCTGGCGGTCCGTGTAGAGGCCGGGCTCCAGCCGCGGGGCCGCGGAACAGCTGCCCGTGCCCTCGGTGGCCACCGGGGTGACGGTGGGCTCGGCGGCCCGGTCAACCAACTGCTTCACCCTGCCGGAGAGTTCGTCCGTGTGCTGGACCGCCGTGTAGGTGCCGCCGGTGGCTTCGGCGATGCACGTCAGCTGCTGGCGGATCTTGGCGTTCGGCACCAGGCCGAGCGTGTCGATCACCAGGTGGATCCCGCGTGCGGCGATGTCGCGGGCCACCTCGCACGGGTCGAGCGGGCCGCACGTGTCCTCGCCGTCGGTGATCAGCACGATCCGGCGGGTGGAGTCCCCTCCCTCGAGGTCGTCGGCCGCGCCGAGCAGGGCGGGGCCGATGGGGGTCCAGCCGGTGGGCGCGAGGGTGGCGACCGCCGTCTTGGCCTCCGTACGGTCGAGGGGGCCGACCGGGTAGAGCTGCTCGGTGTCCTTGCAGCCGACCTTCCGGTCGTCGCCCGGATACTCGGCGCCGAGCGTCCGGATGCCGAGCAGCACCTCTTCCGGCACCGCGTCGAGGACGTCGTTGAACGCGTGTTTGGCGGCCGAGATGCGGGACTGGCCGTCGATGTCCCGGGTGCGCATGGATCCGCTGACGTCGAGGACGAGTTCGACCTTCGGTGACGTGGCGGCGGAGGGTTCGTCGGCGGCGGCCGGCAACGCGGTGCCGAGTCCGGCGGCCAGGGTGGCGAGCAGAACGCACACCCCGGCCGTCAGCCGTTTTCTTATGATCATCGGCGGATCCTATTGAAGATCCGCGGTCTTCCCCAAAACCGGTGCGGCGGACGCTGTTCGGGGTCCGGGGCTCACCCGCCGAGCAGTGGACCGGCCGCCCGGTCCAGCACCGAGCCGACGCGCTCCCAGGTCTCCGTGTCCCGTTCCACCGCCGGCATGTGGTCGTCCTCGGCCTTCGCGTTCCAGCGGGTGGCCACGGCGACGGGGTCGCCGCCGCCCGCGGCCGACGCGGCGAGCGCGGCGGCACCGAGCGCGACCAGCTCGCCGCTGCCGGGCACGATCAGGGGCCTGCCGGAGAGCCGGCGCACCGTCTCCACCCAGGTGCGGCCCTGGGCGCCGCCACCGATCAGCCGCAGGGGCCGCCCGGCCACCTCGGGATCGGCCGGGTCGAGGCCGCAGGCCAGCAGCAGTTCGTCCAGGGCGCGCAGCACCGTGTACGCGGCCCCCTCGTAGGCGGCGCCGAGCAGCTGCTGCGGCGTCGTGTCGTGCCGGAGTCCGGTGAGGAGGCCGGAGGAGGTGGGCAGGTCCGGGGTCCGCTCGCCGTCCAGGTAGGGCAGGAGGACGGCCTCGCCGCCGGGTGTCGCGTCGTCGCGGTGCAGGCCCAGCAGGGTGGCCACCCGGTCGACGGCCAGGGTGCAGTTCAGCGTGCAGGCCAGCGGGAGGTAGGTGCCGTCGGCCGCGGCGAAGCCGGAGAGCGCGGCGGAGGCCGGCCGGGCCCGGGACGCGGCGAAGACCGTCCCCGAGGTGCCGAGGCTGAGGACCGGGTGGTCCAGGAGCCCGGCGCCGCCGAGCCCGAGGCCGACGGCCGCGCTCATGTTGTCCCCGGTGCCGGCCGCCACGGCGATCCCGGCGGGCAGTCCGAGTGCCTCCGCCGCGGCGGGGGTCAGGCTGCCGATCCGGGTGCCGCCCGTGGCGGCGACCGGCGCCAGCATGGAGGTGTCGAGGCCGAGCAGGTCGAGCAGTTCGGGGTCGTAGGCACCCGTTCTCGTCGAGTACCAGCAGGTGCCCGAGGCGTCGCCCGGGTCGGTCGCCGCGGTGCCCGCGAGCCGCTCGGTCAGGAAGTCGTGCGGCAGGCGTACGGAGACGGCCGCCTCGGCGGTCGCCGGCTCGTTCTCCCGCAGCCACTGCCACTTCGTGGCGGTCATCGACGCGACCGGCACCGTGCCGGTCCGTGCGGTCCAGGCGCCGGCGCCCCCCAGGGCGGCGGTCAGCGCCGCGGCCTGCGGGGCGGAGCGGGTGTCGTTCCACAGCAGCGACGGGCGCAGCGGCCGCCCGGAGCCGTCCAGGACCACGAGTCCGTGCTGCTGCCCGGCGACGGCGATGCCGGTCACGGACGACGCGGAGAGGCCGGACTCCTTGAGGCCGGCCGCGACGGCGTCGCACAGTGCCTGCCACCACACCTCGGGGTCGGTCTCGCGGGCACCGCCCGCACCCGTGACCACGTGCGGGGCGCGGCCGACGGCGAGCAGCTCGCCGGTCTCGGCGTCGGTGACTGCCGCCTTGGTGGACTGGGTGGAACTGTCCACGCCGATGACGACGGAACGCGGCGGCATGGGCTACCTCTTCTCGTGCTCGGTACAGGGGGCATGCGGACGCGGGCCCCGCGGGTGTCGACCCTGCGGGGACCGGCGGTGCGCATGCGGGTTTTGGACGTGCGACAAACAAATTACGTGATGAGAGGCCTGTGGGCCAGAGGTGGCCCCGGTTCCATACGCGAGGGTTTACGTCACACAGGGGCCCCGTGCATAATTAGTCATGGCACTGAACAAATAGGTCCGGCCGAACCGGCCGGTGCCGGACCCGACGCACGCGAAGGCGGACAGACGATGACGGACCGTTTCACCCCCACCCCTGACGACAGGTTCACCTTCGGTCTGTGGACCGTGGGCTGGCGTGGCAACGACCCGTTCGGTGAGCCGACCCGG
>NZ_JBEXWB010000464.1:0-3994 GCF_040629645.1 Streptomyces sp. NPDC005899
GCGCGCGGGGGGGCGCGCGGGGGGGGGGGTGCTCCCCCCGGCGCCCGCCGGCCTGGTCTCAGCTGCAGCCGCTGGTGGAGCCGCAGCCCTCGCAGATGTAGCAGGAGCCCGCCCGCTGCATCTTCGTACCGCACGAGAAGCAGAGCGGGGCGTCCGCGCTGATGCCGAGCTGCATCTCGACCAGTTCGGCCGAGGTGTGCGCCGTCCTGGGGGCCGGCTTCTCGGCGGCCTTCTCCTCGGGCGGGGCGACCGCCTTCAGCGGCTGGACCTGCACGGGAGCGGACTGCGCCAGGGTTTCGGCCTCCACCTCCTCCTCGCCGAAGGACGGCTCGTACGAACCCGTGTCGAGGTGGCGCTGACGCTCCTCGGCCGAGTGGATGCCGAGCGCCGAACGCGTCTCGAACGGGAGGAAGTCGAGCGCCAGGCGGCGGAAGATGTAGTCGACGATCGACTGCGCCATCCGCACATCCGGGTCGTCCGTCATACCGGCCGGCTCGAAGCGCATGTTGGTGAACTTGGAGACGTAGGTCTCCAGGGGCACGCCGTACTGCAGACCGACCGAGACCGCGATCGAGAAGGCGTCCATCATGCCCGCGAGGGTGGAGCCCTGCTTGGACATCTTCAGGAAGACCTCACCGAGGCCGTCGTCCGGGTAGGAGTTGGCGGTCATGTACCCCTCGGCGCCGCCCACCGTGAAGGAGGTGGTGATGCCGGGGCGTCCCTTGGGCAGGCGCTTGCGGACCGGGCGGTACTCGACGACCTTCTCGACCGCGGCACGGATGGTGTCCTCGGTCTTCGCGGTCACCTCGGCCTTCTCCTTCTCCTTGGTCTTCGCGGAGAGGGGCTGGCCGACCTTGCAGTTGTCGCGGTAGATCGCGAGCGCCTTGACGCCCATCTTCCACGCCTCGAAGTAGACCTCCTCGACGTCCTCGACGGTCGCCGTCTCCGGCAGGTTGACCGTCTTGGACAGCGCGCCGGAGATCCACGGCTGGATCGCCGCCATCATCCGTACGTGGCCCATGGCCGAGATGGACCGCTCACCCATCGCGCAGTCGAAGACCTCGTAGTGCTCGGTCTTCAGGCCCGGGGCGTCGATCACGTTGCCGTGGTCGGCGATGTGGGCGACGATCGCCTCGATCTGCTCCGGCTGGTAGCCGAGGCGGCGCAGCGCCTGCGGCACCGTGCCGTTCACGATCTGCATGGAGCCGCCGCCGACCAGCTTCTTGAACTTGACCAGGGCGAGGTCGGGCTCCAGGCCGGTGGTGTCGCAGGACATCGCGAGACCGATCGTGCCGGTGGGCGCGATGACCGAGGCCTGCGCGTTGCGGAAGCCGTTCTTCGCACCGAGGCGGAGCACGTCCTGCCAGGCCTCCGTGGCCGCGGCCCACACCGGCGAGTCCAGGTCGTCGACGTGCACGGCGACGGCGTTGGCGTCCGAGTGCTGCTTCATCACGCGCAGGTGCGGCTCGGCGTTGCGGGCGTAGCCGTCGTACGGGCCGACGACGGCGGCGAGCTCGGCGGAGCGCCGGTAGGACGTGCCGGTCATCAGCGAGGTGATGGCGCCGGCGAGCGCGCGGCCGCCTTCGCTGTCGTAAGCGTGGCCGGTGGCCATCAGCAGGGCGCCCAGGTTGGCGTAGCCGATGCCCAGCTGGCGGTAGGCCCGGGTGTTCTCACCGATCTTCTGGGTCGGGAAGTCCGCGAAGCAGATCGAGATGTCCATCGCCGTGATGACCAGCTCGACGACCTTCGCGAAGCGCTCGGCCTGGAAGGACTGGTGGCCCTCGCCGTCGTCCTTGAGGAACTTCATCAGGTTCAGCGAGGCGAGGTTGCACGAGGTGTTGTCCAGGTGCATGTACTCGCTGCAGGGGTTCGAGCCGTTGATGCGGCCGGACTCCGGGCAGGTGTGCCAGTGGTTGATCGTGTCGTCGTACTGGATGCCCGGGTCGGCGCAGGCCCAGGCGGCCTCGGCCATCTTGCGGAAGAGGGACTTCGCCTCGACCTCCTCGATGACCTCACCGGTCATCCGGGCGCGCAGGCCGAACTTCCCGCCGCTCTCGACGGCCTTCATGAACGCGTCGTTCACCCGGACCGAGTTGTTGGCGTTCTGGTACTGGACGGACGTGATGTCGTCGCCGCCCAGGTCCATGTCGAAGCCCGCGTCGCGCAGGGCGCGGATCTTCTCCTCCTCCTTCACCTTGGTCTCGATGAAGTTCTCGATGTCGGGGTGGTCGACGTCGAGGATGACCATCTTGGCCGCACGGCGGGTGGCGCCACCGGACTTGATCGTTCCGGCGGAGGCGTCGGCGCCCCGCATGAAGGAGACCGGACCGGAGGCGTTGCCGCCGGAGGAGAGCAGCTCCTTGGAGGAGCGGATGCGGGAGAGGTTCAGGCCCGCGCCGGAACCGCCCTTGAAGATCATCCCCTCTTCCTTGTACCAGTCGAGGATCGACTCCATGGAGTCGTCGACGGCCAGGATGAAGCAGGCCGAGACCTGCTGCGGCTGGGGGGTGCCCACGTTGAACCAGACCGGCGAGTTGAAGCTGAAGATCTGGTGCAGGAGGGCGTAGGCCAGCTCGTGCTCGAAGATCTCGGCGTCGGCGGGAGAGGCGAAGTAATCGTAGTCCTCGCCTGCCTTCCGGTACGTCTGCACGATCCGGTCGATCAGCTGCCGCAGACCGGTCTCGCGCTGCGGGGTGCCGACAGCCCCCCGGAAGTACTTGCTGGTGACGATGTTGACCGCGTTCACCGACCAGAAGTCGGGGAACTCGACGCCACGCTGCTCGAAGTTGATCGAGCCGTCGCGCCAGTTGGTCATGACGACGTCACGCCGCTCCCATGCCACCTCGTCGTAGGGGTGCACTCCGGGAGTGGTGTGGATGCGCTCGATGCGCAGGCCCTGCTTGGTCGCAGTCGACTTGGCTCCCTTGGTACGGGTACCTCGTGCCGGGCCGCTCGCCGTCTCTGTCATGCCGCCTCCCATATATGGGCAAAAACGCCCTGAAGTGCCCAGTTCTTCCCAAGGGCACAGTGTGTGTCTGGTACTCCGGACGCCTCGCGCAGCGCTCCGGAGCAGGTCTTGTGCCGTCCGTCGGCGGCTCTACCGCCTCCGCCGCACGGCTTCGGTGTTCAGTCGGCCGCGGCGGCGGGGTCGGGGACCACGAGGGTCTCGCCGCTCCCGCCCGGGTCCGTGGGAGGCCGCTGTTCGCGCAGTTCCGCGATGGCGGCCTCGAAGTCGTCGAGCGAGTTGAACGCCCGGTACACGGACGCGAAGCGCAGGTACGCGACGAGGTCGAGCTCCTGCAGGGGGCCGAGTATGGCCAGACCGACGTCGTGGGTGGTCAGCTCCGCGCTGCCCGTGGCCCGTACCGCCTCCTCCACCCGCTGCCCCAGCTTCGCGAGGGCGTCCTCCGTGACCGGCCGCCCCTGGCACGCCTTGCGCACCCCGGAGATGACCTTGGTCCGGCTGAAGGGCTCGGTCACGCCACTGCGCTTGACCACCATCAGCGAGCAGGTCTCCACCGTCGTGAAACGACGGGAGCAGTCGGGGCACTGGCGCCGCCGCCGGATCGACGTCCCGTCGTCCGTGGTGCGGCTGTCGACGACCCGGCTGTCGGGGTGCCTGCAGAAGGGGCAGTGCACGTTTCTCAACCCTCCCTCACAAGCACGACTGAATGGCCTCGGCAGCTCCGTCACGGACCTGCGAGGCAGCCCCCAGCATAGGCGATGCACTCGGCCCCCTCGGACCGGGGACCACTACTTATGGGCGGCTAGGGCAATCCAACCACTAGATCTAGGGGTTTGCTCCACTCCCACCCCGGCGCGTGTCGCGCACGGCGGACGGCCCGGAGGCAGCCTACGGCCCGGCACGAGGGTACGGGAAACGGGCGGGCGCGAGACCGCCGGGCCGGACGCGGCGCGGGCGGCGCGCGCCTTGCGCGGCGGCCGTGGACCACGGGGAGGCGTGCCCGAGGGCGCCCCCCCTGCGGCCGCACGC
>NZ_JBEXWB010000465.1:0-3994 GCF_040629645.1 Streptomyces sp. NPDC005899
GGCGGGTACCCCGGCGCCAGCACCTCCCGCCCCCGCTCCGCCCGCGCCCGGTACGCGTCGACCGCCGCCTCCGCCACCGGCCCGGAACCGGCGACGTCCAGCCGCGACAGCACCGCCGTCGCGTCCCGCAGCGCCTCCGCGAGCTCGCGCTCCGCCTCGCCCAGCGACGGCACGTCGGCCGGCGGCGCCTCCCGTACCGGCAGGCAGTGCCACACCACCTCCACGTGCAGGTCCCCTGCGGGCCCCACCTCGGTCACCTCGGGCACGAGCCCGTACGGTGTCCCGGCCGTGACGACGGCCTCCCCGGCCTCCAGGGCGCGCGCGTTGAAATCCGGCGGGCCGCTGAGCCCCAGCGGATGCCCGGGAACGGGCAGCGCGACCCGGAAGCCGGACGCACCGAGCCTCCTCAGCCGGCCGAGCGCCAGCGTGAGCCCGACCGGGCCCGCCTCACCCGGCAGTCCCTCGACACGGTGCACCGCGTCCTCGCCGACGATCGCGAGAGCAGCGGCGTCCGGTGACACGAGTCCGGACAGGAGCGCGTTTCCCCAGGCGGCGAGCCGCCCTGAGCGTGGTTCCGAAAGCATGGGGACAGCCTAGGGAACGGCCCCCGGACCTGAGCACTCCCCGGGTGGCGTAGGTTTTCCCTGGGAGCTGTGCCCGCAGGCACGCGACGATCTCGACACTGCATGGGGAGACAACGCGCCATGAGCGATGTACTGGAGCTGGTGGACGTATCCGTGGTCCGCGACGGACGCGCTCTGGTGGACGACGTCTCCTGGTCGGTCAAGGAGGGGGAGCGCTGGGTCATCGTCGGTCCCAACGGCGCCGGGAAGACCACCCTCCTCAACATCGCGTCCAGCTACCTCTTCCCGAGCACCGGCACGGCGAAGGTCCTCGGCGAACAGCTCGGCGGCGTGGGGACCGACGTCTTCGACCTCCGCCCCCGCATCGGCATCGCCGGGGTCGCCATGGCCGACAAACTGCCCAAGCGCCAGACGGTCCTGCAGACGGTGCTCACCGCCGCCTACGGCATGACCGCCACCTGGCACGAGAACTACGAGGCCGTCGACGAGGAGCGCGCCCGCGCCTTCCTCGACCGGCTCGGCATGTCCGACTACCTCGACCGGAAGTTCGGCACCCTCTCCGAGGGGGAGCGCAAGCGCACCCTCATCGCCCGCGCCATGATGACCGACCCCGAACTGCTGCTCCTGGACGAGCCCGCGGCGGGCCTCGACCTCGGCGGGCGCGAGGACCTGGTCCGCCGCCTGGGACGCCTGGCCCGTGACCCGTACGCCCCCTCCATGGTCATGGTGACCCACCACGTCGAGGAGATCGCGCCCGGCTTCACCCACGTCCTGATGATCCGTCAGGGCAAGGTGCTGGCCGCGGGGCCCATGGAGACCGAGCTCAGCTCGCGCAACCTCTCCCTCTGCTTCGGCCTGCCGCTCGTCGTCGAGCACCACGGCGACCGCTACACGGCCCGCGGACTGCCCCTCTCCTGAGTGCCGTCCGGCAGCGGCTTCCCCCGGCGCCCTGTCGGCGGAGGTGACCGGCGCCCTACGATGACCGGGTGGACATCGACGCGTGGGTGTGGTGGCTGATCGGCGCGGTGGGACTGGGCATCCCCCTCGTCCTGACCGCGATGCCCGAATTCGGGATGTTCGCCGTCGGGGCAGTGGCCGCGGCCGTCGTCGCGGCCCTCGGCGGTGGCATCGTCGCCCAGGTACTCGTCTTCGTCTTCGTGTCGGTGGCGCTGATCGCGGTGGTGCGCCCCGTCGCGGCCCGGCACCGGGCGAGTCAGGCCCCGCACGCCACCGGCATCGACGCCCTGAAAGGACGTCAGGCCGTCGTCCTGGAGCGCGTGGACGGCAGCGGCGGCCGCATCAAGCTCGCCGGCGAGGTCTGGTCGGCGCGCTCCCTCGACAGCGATCAGAGCTTCGAACCGGGCCGCCAGGTCGACGTCGTGGACATCGACGGCGCGACGGCCGTCGTCATGTGAGCGAACCAGTCCCACGGCAGGCCGTGGTCTGCCACACTCGAAGTCGATCATCATGAGACCGCAACTGGCTTGAGGAACACGACCGTTGTGAATGTTCGACCTCGAACACCGCGTTCCGCCGGCAACCGAAGGGCACGAGGCACACGATGCAACCGATCATCATCGTCCTGATCATTCTGGTGGTGCTCGTCTTCATCGCCCTGATCAAGACGATCCAGGTCATCCCGCAGGCCAGTGCCGCCATCGTGGAGCGCTTCGGCCGCTACACCCGCACACTCAACGCCGGGCTGAACATCGTCGTCCCGTTCATCGACTCGATCCGCAACCGGATCGACCTCCGCGAACAGGTCGTCCCCTTCCCGCCGCAGCCGGTGATCACCCAGGACAACCTCGTCGTCAACATCGACACCGTCATCTACTACCAGGTGACCGACGCCCGCGCCGCGACGTACGAGGTCGCCAGCTACATCCAGGCGATCGAGCAGCTCACCGTCACCACCCTGCGCAACATCATCGGCGGCATGGACCTGGAGCGGACGCTGACCTCCCGCGAGGAGATCAACGCGGCGCTGCGCGGAGTCCTGGACGAGGCCACCGGCAAATGGGGCATCCGCGTCAACCGCGTCGAGCTGAAGGCCATCGAGCCGCCCACCTCCATCCAGGACTCGATGGAGAAGCAGATGCGCGCCGACCGCGACAAGCGCGCAGCCATCCTCACCGCCGAAGGCATCAGGCAGTCCGCCATCCTCACCGCGGAGGGCGAGAAGCAGTCCGCGATCCTGCGCGCGGAGGGCGAGGCCAAGGCATCCGCCCTGCGGGCCGAAGGCGAGGCGCAGGCCATCCGCACGGTCTTCGAATCCATCCACGCCGGGGACCCGGACCAGAAGCTCCTCTCGTACCAGTACCTCCAGATGCTCCCCAAGATCGCCGAAGGGGACGCCAACAAGCTCTGGATCGTCCCCAGCGAGATCGGTGACGCACTGAAGGGCCTCAGCGGTGCCTTCGGCAACCTCGGCGGCGGCGTCCCCGGCTTCAACACGGGTGCGGAGCGCCGGGAACAGCCCCCGGTCGACTGACCGCCGCACCCCTTCGTGCATGATCGGTGAGGCCCCTCGACCTTCATGGCGGGGAGGCGTCACTGACCATCGAAGGGGATGGCCTTGTCCGTCTGGGAAATTCTCGCGGTCTTCGCCGCCGGGGTAGGCGCCGGCACGATCAACACCATCGTCGGTTCGGGCACGTTGATCACCTTCCCCGTCCTGCTCGCCACCGGGCTGCCCCCGGTCACCGCCGCGGTCTCCAACGCACTCGGGCTGATCCCGGGATCGGTCAGCGGCGCCATCGGCTACCGCAGGGAACTCGCGGGCCAGCGCCGCCGGATACTCAAGCTGAGCGCCGGTGCCCTCATCGGCGGCCTGAGCGGGGCCACGCTCCTCCTGGCGCTGCCCTCCACGGCCTTCGAGACGATCGTCCCCGTCCTCGTGGCACTCGCGCTCGCCCTCGTCATCCTGCAGCCCCGCATCAGTGCCGCCGTCCAGCGGCGGCGAGCCCGCACCGGCACACCCGCCCGGCCCGACGGCGGGCCGCTCCTGTTCACCGGACTCATGCTCGCCAGCGTGTACGGCGGCTACTTCACCGCCGCCCAGGGCATCATCTACCTCTCCCTCATGGGCATGCTGCTCGACGACACCATGCAGCGGCTCAACGCCGTCAAGAACGTCCTCGCCGCCGTCGTCAACAGCGTCGCGGCGCTCTTCTTCCTCTTCGTCGCCGACTTCGACTGGACGGCCGTCGTGCTCATCGCCGTGGGTTCGGCGATCGGCGGGCAGATCGGGGCGAAGGTGGGGCGCCGACTCAGCCCGCGGCTGCTGCGCGCCCTCATCGTGGTCGTCGGCACCGCCGCCATCGTCCAGCTGCTGCTGCGCTGAGGGCGGGAGGGCCGGCCCGCCGCGGTGGCGGCCCCGGCCCGTGCGGCCCGGCTACGCGGCGGACCGC
>NZ_JBEXWB010000466.1:0-3988 GCF_040629645.1 Streptomyces sp. NPDC005899
GCGGCCGCGGGCGCGGCGGCGGGCGCTGACGGGACCGGCCCGGTCGCGTCGCGGCGTGCCCGGCGCTTGCCGCGCGGGGGGACGACGTGCTGGAGCTGCGACATGTCGAGGGAGCTCTGGGGGCGCGAGGTGGCGCCGATGCCGTGGGCGATGCCGGGGGCGGGGCCGGTGGTGATCATGTCGCGCGGGACGATGAGCACGGCTCGGACGCCGCCGTACGCGGACTGCCGCAGGGACACCTTGAGTTGGTACATGCGCGCGAGCCGGCCGACGACGGCCATGCCGAGGCGGGGGGATTCGCCGAGGTCGTTCATGTTGATGCCGGCCTGCGCCTGGGCCAGCATGTTCTCCGCCCGGGCACGGGCCTCCTCGCTGAGGCTGACACCGCCGTCCTCGATCTCGATGGCGATGCCGGTCTGCACCTCGACCGCGGTGACGTGGACGCGGGTCTGCGGCGGCGAGTAGCGCGTGGCGTTGTCGAGGAGCTCGGCGCAGGCGTGGATGAGCGGCTCCACCGCGGTGCCGACGATGGCGACCTTGGCGATGGAGTGCAGGTCGATGCGCTGGTATTCGAGGATCCGGGACATCGCGCCGCGCAGCACGCTGAACAGCGGTACGGGCTTGGGCCACTGGCGGCTGGGACGGGCGCCGCCGAGTACGGCGATGGAGTCGGCGAGCCGCCCGATCAGCGCGGTGCCGTGGTCGATCCGCAGGAGGTCGTCGAAGACCTCGGGGTTGCGCCCGTGGTGGTCCTCCATCTCCCGGAGCTCACTGGCCTGCCGGTGGACGATGGCCTGGACGCGGCGGGCGACGCTGACGAAGGCGCGTTGCGCGGAGTCGCGCATGGCCTCCTCGTTGTCGACGATGTCGAGGATCTTCAGGACGAGGGCCCGCTGGGACCTGGGCAGGTTGCGGTAGGTCTCGTCCGCGTCGATCACGTCGCGCATCACCTCCTGCGGGGAGTTGCTCGCGCGCAGCCTGCGGATCGCGGCGGGGAGCAGCTCCTCGGTGAGCCTGACGGTCTCCTGGTCGTGCGCCGCGATGCGGTGTTCCAGGTAGGCGACGCGCTGTTCGTACCCGGCCCGCTGGACTCGCGTCGCGCGGCGCGCGCGGTGGAGTGCGACGGCGAGCGCGGCGACCACGACCGTGGCGATCGCACCGCACCAGACGACGGCCGCCCGGGCGGTGCCGGTCAGGGGCACCGCGCCGGCCGCGGTGGCCCCGGCCGTCAGGACGACGGGCAGGAGCGCCGCGCGGACCGCGGGGATGTCTCTTCTTGTCGGCGGTGATTCAACACGGACCATCTAAACCCTCTGGCGGTTGATTCGGGAGGTAGCGGCACTTGCCCGGACAGTTGTGAACAAGTGCTCGAATTCATATCAACTCGACTTCACTGCGCGTGAGCCTAGCCAGATCAGAACAGCGCCTCGGCATATTCGCCCAACCCCCTGCGCGAGCACTCAGGCGGTAATACACTCGCCAGTTTTCGCACTCAGCGCCTTCGCGCGTGCGCGGTGAGTGACGGAGGGAGTGAATAGGCGGAAAGCGGGCCGGTCCGTCCTGTCCAGCGGGACAATGCGCCGGTGAGACCGCACTGCTTCCTCACACGGGTTTCCAGCAAGAAGCCCCGAAGAATCGCACACCAAGGCGAATTCCTGTCGTAGGTACGAATTCGCTTGGACCGCAGAGCGGGACAATGGCACATGTGATCGAACCCGATCGAAAGGAGCGGAAGCATGCTCGACGGACGGGTGTACGGGGAGACCACCTCGACCCCACCGGCCGGGAACTACACCATCGAGTCGCTGGACACCGGCCTGCGACTGATGCAGTTGTTCCTCACCGAGGAGACACTCACCGTGACCGAGGCCGCCCGCCGGCTGGCCGTCGGGCGCTCCACCGCCCACCGCGTCCTGAGCACCCTTCAGGGGCGCGGCTTCGCGGTCCGCGACCCCTCGGGCCGCGGTTACGAGGCGGGCCCCGAACTCCTGCGCCTGGGCAGCCCGGCCGGCTTCGACCCGGCGGTGCGCGCACGGCTCGGGGCCGTACTGGACGACGCGGCCCGGCGGACCGGTGAGACGGTGCAGACCGCGGCGCTGATCGGCGACCGGATCCTGGTCACCGACGGCCGGGAGTCGTCGCACCCGGTGCGGGTGATGCTGGAGACCGGCCGTACCCGCTGGGCGCACGCGACCGCCGTCGGCAAGGTCCTGCTCGCCCGGCTCACCGAGGACCAGCTGTGCGAGCTCTACCCGCAGGAGCGGCTGCCCGCGGTCACCACGCACACGGTGGTGTCCAGGGCCGCGCTCCTCACGGAACTGGCGGAGGTCCGCGAGCTGGGCCGCGCCTTCAGCCGCGGGGAGTCCGTTTCCGGACTGCACGCCGTCGCCGTGCCCCTGACGGGTTCGGGCAGACGCACCCGGATCGCTCTCGGCGCGTCCGCCCCCGCCGGCCGCGGCGACGACGCGGCGCTGGCCGAGCGGGCCGGCCGGCTGCGGCGGTCCGCCGCGGCGCTGCTCACGGACGGCGGGCCACGGTGACCTCGCTCCGCCTCAGCGGCGTCCGCCGCCGAGGCGGCCCTCCAACTGCACGAGCAGTGTGCTGAGTTGTCCGCTCAGCCCGTCGCGGGTGCTCTCGTCCAGGCCCGAGAGCACCGAGCGTTCGTAGGCGAGCTGTTCGGGCAGGATGCGGTCCACCAGGTCGCGGCCCTCGGCCGTCAGCCCGAGGTGGGCGACCCTGCGGTCCCTGGCGTCGCTGCGCCGTTCCACGAGGCCGCTCTCCTGGAGGACCCGGAGCCTCTTGGTGACGGCGGCGCCGGAGGAGAAGGTCTCCCTGGCCAGTTCGCCGGGGGTGAGCTCGCGGCCGCTCCGGCGCAGGGCGCCGAGCAGGTCGAATTCGGCCCGGTTCAGTCCGGCGGCGCGCAGCGGGGCGTCCTCCGCCTGCTGCAGCAGTGCCGAGCAGCGGTTGATGCGGCCGATGAGTTCCATCGGCCCGGTGTCGAGCTCGGGGTTGACGGCGTGCCACTGCCGTACCACCGAGGCAACGATGTCGTCGCTCACGCCGCTCCGTCCGCAGGGGGCAGGGCGATCAGTCCCTGCCGATGTGCTGTCATCGCGAGCGTACGGTGTCCGGCCTGTTCGGCGGCGAGCATGTCCTGCTCGGGCAGGGCGCGCTGCCACCACTCCCCGGCGGCGACGTCGCTCGCCTCGCGCAGTTCGACGAGGCAGGACGTGAGGTGCCTGCGGGCGGCCTCGAGGGCGAGGGCGTCACCGGCCGGGTCGGCGAGGAGCCGCTCGGCCCGGGCGCGGGCCTCCCCGGTCGCGGCGAGGGCCCGCTCCACCTGGCCGCCCGCCCTGCGGTTGGGCACGGCGACGGCCACCAGGAAGCCGACCGCGGCGCCCACGAGCGTGTCCAGGGCGCGGTCGCCGATGAGCTCCCCGGCCGGATGGAACCCGGCGAACTCGACGACGAGCAGGGCCATCGGGGTGACGGCGACCGAGCCGAGCCAGTAGTTGCGGGTGATCAGTGCCTCGGCGGCGAAGTTGAAGCACAGGACGCACAGGACGAGGGCGAGGGGGCCGGTCCGGGCGACCGGGACGACCGCGGCGAAGACGAGGACGCCGACGAGGTTGCCGACCGTGCGCTGCAGGGCCCGGCTCCAGGTCAGGGAGAGGTTGGGCTGGTAGACGGAGGCCGCGGTGACGATGGCCCAGTACGGGCGCCCCACGCCGAACGCGCAGGACACGTAGCCGGCCAGCGCGCAGCCGATGAGGGTGCGGACGGCGATCGGCAGGACGGGCGAGCCGGGGCGCAGGGCGCGCAGGAGCCTGCGCCGGGCCTCGTGCCGCCCTCGCCTGATCCGCTGTCCGGCCCGCTCGGCGTCGATCCCGAACAGTTGCTCGACGGTGCCGGGGGCGGGCGGGGGGCTGGGCACGGGGCCCCGCCCGCGGGTCCGCGCCGCCCAGGCGCGGAGCTGCTCGGCGTCGGC